>JBOGNK010000087.1:0-28959 GCA_050747085.1 Candidatus Acidiferrales bacterium | reverse complement strand
GTCGTTGCGACGGGGCTGTTTCTCTCCGCTGTTGCCATTGCGCTTGCCGGTGGGAATCCCGCAACATCTGCCGCTGACCGGTCGCATGACCGTGATCTTCCAATAGCTGCTGCCGCTCAGTCGCCGCACGATGGACTGCAGGTGTTTACCCTGCCCGCAGCGCGGCGGACGACTGTAGGTCAGCCGAAGTTCGTGGCTGTTCTTTCGGGCGGGGCGGGAGATGTGGATGAAGGGATGCGAGAGCTATGCAGCCACGCCAATGGCGGCGAAGTTGTGGTGCTGCGCGCGAGCGGTACGGACGCATACAATCCGTATTTCCATCAGCTTTGCCCGAATAGTCCAGTCACGACGCTGCTGATCACGTCCGCGGAAGGCGCTGCCGAGCCTGCCGCAGTGACGCACGTGCGACAGGCGAACGCGATCTTCATTGCGGGTGGCGACCAGTCGAATTACGTAAAGTTCTGGCCGGGTCCGCTGCTGCGCGAGATAAACGCCGACGTTGCTCGCGGCGTTCCTATCGGCGGCATTAGCGCGGGGCTGGCGGTGCTGGGGCAATTCGTTTACTCGGCGCGGCATGACACGATCACCAGCCCCGAAGCTCTCGCCAATCCATTCGACGTGAAACTCACACTGGACCGAAATTTCATTCGGATTCCGATTCTGCGCGGCATCGTTACCGACAGTCATTTCTCGGAACGCAAGCGCATGGGGAGGACGGTCGCTTTCCTCGCGCGCATTATGCACGACGGATGGGCGAAACCGGCTCGCGCAATCGGCGTCGATCAGGCTACAGCAGTTCTTGTCGATGCGGACGGCAAAGCGATCGTGGTGGGAAAAGGCTCGGCGTATTTTCTGGAGCTTGCGCATCAGCCGGAACGGTGCGTCGCCGGCCAGGCGCTGACCGTGACAGGCATCAAGGGCTACAAAATCCAAGGCGCCCCGATCACGACACCAGCGGCTGGGTTCAACATCAAGCGATGGGCCGGCCACGGCGGCACAGCTTTTACGATCAACGTGACGAATGGAGTGATGACTCGCACTAGAACGGGATCCGGTCAATAATCGGGACTAAGGCCCGCCAGCCGAATCGAGGAAACCATGCCGGCATGTCCGCATATGAAGGAAATCAAGAAAGTGAAACCCAGCGCGAAGGGGTGCGAGGACTGCCTGAAGACCGGCGACTCGTGGGTCCACTTGCGCCTATGCTTGATCTGCGGGCACGTGGGCTGTTGCGACAGCTCGAAGAATAAGCACGCGACGAAGCATTTTCACGCCACAAACCATCCCATCATCCAGTCGTTCGAGCCGGGCGAGGACTGGCGCTGGTGCTACGTGGACGAGATCGAAGTCTGATCGCGCGAGTTCCTCGACGGCAGGTTCGACCACTTGCGGGAACAACGCTGATCTAACGGAGAGCTGAGCCATGCCAGCGGCACAATCATTGAGGCGAGACCAATCCTGGCCGGCGTTGCCGCTCGCCGAATGGCGCGACACTTGCGACACGCTGCACATGTGGACGCAGATCGTAGGGAAAATCCGGCTCGCGCTCTGCCCGCACGTAAATCACTGGTGGGAAGTTCCGCTGTACGTGAGCGCGCGCGGACTCACAACTTCCGCGATTCCCTGCTCTCTCGGCAATTTCGAGATTGATTTCGATTTCATTGAACACAAACTCGATGTGGTTCCCGCCTGGGCCAATCCGGTGAGCATCCGTCTGTATGCGCGCAGCGTCGCCGATTTCTATGGTGAGCTGATGCGGAGGCTCGAATCTATGGGCATCGAGGTAAAAATCTGGCCGATGCCACAGGAGGTACCCGATCCGATTCGTTTCGACCGCGACTCGACGCACGCCAGCTACGATCCTGCGTATGCGAACCGCTTCTGGTGCGTGCTGTCGAGCGTGGATGCGGCACTGAAGGAGTTCCGGACGCGGTTCATAGGCAAAGTCAGCCCGGTGCATTTCTTCTGGGGCAGCTTCGATCTGGCGTTCACGATATTCTCCGGACGGCCCGCCCCTGAGCGTCCCGGCGCCGATCGCATCACGCGCGAAGCCTATTCGCACGAAGAGGTGAGCGTGGGCTGGTGGCCGGGCACGCGTAACGTCGCGGATGCGAATTTTTACGGTTATGCTGCACCCGAACCAGCGGGGTTCCCCGAAGCGCCAGTGAAACCGGAGAAGGCCTACTATGACCCGAAGCTCGGGGAGTTTCTGCTCAGCTATGACGAGGTGCGGCGGTCGGCCGATCCAAGCGGGCAAGTCCTGAGTTTCGCCCGATCCGTGTACGACGCAGGCGCGACGCTCGGCAAGTGGGATCGGGCCGCGATCGAACGAAGCCAGTGACGCAGTTCAATCGAGGGCGGGTCTGAGAGCCGCCCCTACAGAACCAATCGTAGTTGGCTGTTCTTAAATGCGTCGCGAACTCAGTCGCTCCCGACACGACGATCTCTGTCGCGAAGTTACCTCTGCGGTTCGGCGGTGCGCTATGCTTTTCATATGGAATGGCACTGTCCGATCTGCCGAAAGCCGGTGGATTCGGAGAAGAATCCCGACTTTCCTTTTTGCAGCGAGCGTTGCCGCTTGCTTGATCTTGGCAATTGGGCCAGCGAAAAGTATAAGATCAGCGAGCCCGTGATCGACGAATCGACGCCCGAAACACCACACAAAGACGAGGATGAGCCGAGAAACTGACTTGCCGTCGTCTACTGGTCGAAACGCTCGCCCGAGCGAATCTGCGGACGCGCGGGTTACCGCCCCGCAATCCGCGGTGAACGCGCCGCGTCGCAAGCCGCGCATTTCACTGCTTATCGCGACTGCTTGTGGTCTGGGCTATCTTCCGAGAGCGCCCGGGACCTGGGGCTCGCTCGCCGGCCTTGCATGCGCGATGCTCCCATTTTGGACTTTTATAGCGGTGGTGCGGGTGTTGGCTAAAATGAAGTACCATGCCACTTTTATCTACTCCACTAGCGGCGTTGAGTTCCTCTGGATGCAGATCGGACTTGCCGTTCTGGTAGGGGCGATCGGCGTATTCTCAGCGACGATCGCAGCCACGTTTTGGAATGTCAAAGATCCGCAACGTGTTGTGATCGACGAAGTTTCAGGCCAGCACCTGACGTTGGTACTGGGATGCGCTCTGCCGATCTGGAGAGCCAATGTAGTGTTTCCTATGAAGTTTGGATTGGGCTTGATCACCGCCCGTTCCGCGCTCAACTGGAAATATTTGCTGCTGGGTTTTATACTTTTTCGCGTGTTCGACATTTGGAAGCCTTTTCCCGCGCGACAGGCGGAATCGCTTCCGGGCGGCTGGGGCATCATGGCCGACGACTGGATGGCTGGGATTTACGCGGGGCTCGGCCTGTGGGTTGCGCGCGCGCTGGGTTTTTAATGCAGCATGTAACGCCGTTTTCGGCAATGACCGGCCGAACCGATCGTTCCATTTTACGGGAAAATTTCCCCGTAGCGGCGACCGCGTTCGCGTTCTCTATTAGCGACCAGGAATCGGTTTTCAACTTGCTCTCTCAATGAACTCCACACCAAGGATCGAGACAGTAAAGCCCGCTGCGGCGCTTCCCGGCGGCGAGATCAAGATCCAGGGGAGCGGCTTTGCGGCCGTGGGCAACCACGCGCATCCGCAGGTGCAATTCGGTTCGGCGGAAGGCAGCGTGGTGGTGGCGGCGGAAAATTTTCTGATCGCGCGCGTGCCTGACGGAGCGGCGGGCGGGGCAGTTCGCGTGCGTCTGGGCAGCATCGAGAGCCAGCCATATCCGATCGCGCTCGGCGTGCAGGCGGCTGACAATTTGCATCCGGTGGCGAATCCCGCCGTGGACGTGGAAGGCAACGTATACGTGACCTTCAGCGGTCAGCGCGGCCAGAAGGTTCCCGTTTCGTTATACAAAATCACTTCGAATCACAACGTGAAACCGTTCGTAACGGAGCTGATGAATCCGACCGGGTTGGCCATCGACCGCGAAGGGCATCTTTTCGTTTCGTGCCGCAACGACGGCACCATCCATCGCATTGCGCGCGAGGGACGCGCCACGCAATGGGTGGAGGGAATGGGCGTCGCGACAGGCCTGGCGTTCGACCGGCAGGGAAATCTTTACGTCGGCGACCGTAGCGGAACAATTTTCAAGATCGGACCCGATCGCGAGATTTTTGTGTTCGCGACGCTGGAGCCGTCAGTTTCCGCCTACCATCTGGCGTTCAGTCCGACGGGCGACTTGTACGTCAGCGGACCGACAACCTCCAGCTTCGACCGCATCTATCGCATCTCGCCGGCGGGAGAAGTTTCCACGTTTTTCCGCGGGCTCGGCCGTCCACAGGGCCTCGCGTTCGACCGCTTCGGCAACCTCTATGTGGCTGCGTCGCTGGGCGGCAAGCGCGGCGTAGTCCGGCTGACTCCCAAGGCCGAGCCGGAACTCGCTATCAGCGGCAGCAATATCGTCGGCCTAGCGCTCCTGCCGTCACACCGCGCTTTCATCGCGACCAACACAGCCCTCTATACGCTTGACGCTGATATCGAAGGCATCGCCCTCGTGCCCTGAGGCTGTCGCGGTGAATTTGCGGCCGCTTCCCCGGCTCATCAGATACAATTGCGGTATTCAGTCGCGTGATCGCCTTTCTGGAGCACGCCATGATCTCAGTCGCGAACGATTTCGCATCGGATTTTTCCCACGGTGTACGCCAAATACGGAGGAATCTCTCGCTGACGATCGTCTGCGTCGGCGTGCTGGCGATCGGCATCGGCTCTGCGACCGCAGTTTTCGCCGCCCTTTACGACTCGCTGCTTCGACCGCTTCCCTACCACGACGCCAGCCAGATCGTCTTCGTGCACAACGACTTCGCATCTGTTCTGGGACACGCGGGAAATTCCGCTCCCGACTATGTTGACCTGAGCGCGCATCGCGAGATTTTTAGCGAAACAGCCGCATATTACTTCAACGACTTCACGATGACCGGCGTGCGCGGATCGGCCTATGCGGAACACGTGGATGCAGTGAACGCATCCGCCAGCCTTTTGTCATTGCTTGGCGTGCGGCCACAGCTCGGTCGTACGATTCTGCGGACGGATGATCGCCATGGCGCGGCAGGCGTTCTTGTGTTGAGCGACGCTTTCTGGAAGAGCCAATTTGGCGGGAATCCTGGCGCTATCGGTAAATCCATTCTGCTGGATGGCGAGCCTTACCAGATCATCGGCGTCATGCCGGCCGATTTCAATTTTCCTTATCCGGCAACGCAGATGTGGGTGCCGCTTGCACTGCGTCCCGAGGCGTTCGCGCCCGGCGAACGTGGAAACAAATGGCTTCGTATGCTTGCTCGGTTCGCGCCGGGCGTAACAGTCGAACAGGCGAACTCCATGCTCGCCGCTGTGGGGCACGGCCTCGCGATGCGATTCCCCAATGATTACCCTGAGAAAGCGGGCTGGCATTTTTCGGTTGAACGAATGCAGGCGGAGCAAACGAAGGATATCCGGCAATGGCTGCTGTTGGCGTTCGGAGCGGTGGCGTGCATTCTTTTCATCGCGTGTATTAACGTGTCGGGTCTGCTTCTGGTCCGCGCCACGTTACGCAACCGGGAATGGGCGGTGCGTTCGGCGCTGGGCGCAAATCCGGGGCGTCTCGTGCGCCAACTGCTGACGGAGACGAGCCTGCTCGTCGTGCTCGGTTGTGGCGCCGGTATGGCTGTGGCAGTGGCTCTCGTTCGGCTCATCAATACGTACGGTCCTTTGCACAACACGCAAATCGAGCCGCGCATAGTGGCGTTTGCACTCGCCGTCTGCGTGATTTCGACGCTGCTCTCCGGCCTGGTTCCGGCTGTCCTCTCTTCGCGCGCTTCGATCGATCCAATGCTACGCGCTGGGGGCGGCCGCACCACGACGGGCCACTCTCGCTGGCGCGGCGCTCTTGTTGCGGGGCAGATCAGCATTGCCGTTGCACTTCTTTTCACCGCAACAGCGCTGGGGCGCAGTTTCGCGAGACTCCTTGTTGTCTCGCCGGGTTTCTCGCCGGAGCACGTCTGGAGCGGCTCGGTCGGGCTGCCGCAGAAAGGCTATGCAACGAGCGCCTCGCGCGCGGAGTTCTTTCGCGACCTGGTCGATCGAATCGGAGCCCTGCCGGGCGTCGAGTCCGCATCTGCTGCGCTGGCATTGCCGTTCAGCAGCGGCGGATATACTGCGGATCTATTCATTCCGGCGCATCCCGCAACGAGCGCACGTCCCGCGGCGCGCGTGAACGTCGTTCTGCCGAACTATTTCGAGACGATGAAGATCCGCTTGCTGAAGGGTCGCACGTTCACGGCGCATGACGATAAGAGTTCGCAAGCGGTTGTGATGATCGACAAAGAGTTCGCACGCGACTATTTCCCGGGCGAAGACCCTATCGGCAAGCTCGTGGCGAACAACTGTTGCCGAGATCGTTTGGCAACTGTGATTGGGGTGGTCGGAAGTGTCGCGACTCGAGAGCTTGGCGCTTCTCCACGACCCGAGATTTACTGGCCGGAACTGCAGCTGCCCAATTCCGCCATGTTTCTCACAGTTCGCGAAGCGGGAAACGCAGATGTCACGGCTGCGGTCCGCGAGATTCTGCGCCGGAAAGATTCCGCTGTTGCGCTGTTCGACGTCGAAACCATGCCGCAACGAATCATAGACTCTGTGAAGCTGCGGCACTTTGTGGCGTGGCTGCTGAATGCGTTTGCTCTGGTCGGAATGATGCTGGCTGCTCTGGGCCTATATGGGACGCTTGCGTATGTCGTCCAACTACGCCGCCGCGAAATGGCCATTCGTATGGCGTTTGGCGCTCGTCCGCGGGACGTCGCGCGGATCGTCGCACTTTACAGTTTTTCCCTCGCGCTGGCCGGCGTCCTTCCAGGGATTCTATTGTGTGTGCTCGGTGCAGAAGGCGAGCGCAGATTCTTGTTTGGGATCACGCCGCTGGATCCTGCAACGGCGGCATATACGACGGCAGGTTTGCTTCTCATTGTGGCCATGGCGACTTTGTCCCCTATCGCGCAAGCGGCGCGACTTGACCCGCTCGCGATGCTGCACGAGGAGTGACTTCGCGCCGGCGCGATTCTGAGGAACTACTCTGAATGGCTCGAACGTTGTCGAGGGGCATCTGAAATTGGGAGCGAAGAAAAAGTGAAGCGAAACGCCATACCTGTGACGGTTAGAAAATGGTTTCTCTTTTATTTTCAGGTGCTTACGTTGACTTTTAATCGTATGGGTGTGGCGATTAGCTTTTTCTTCGCCTTTCGCCGTTTGTTCGCTATGTCCCGTGGCAGGCCTGAGGCGAAACGGCGGGTGCCAAGCACTGAGCGGCGAATGCTTATTTGTGCATAGCGAAGAATTTTGTGAGCGCGTCAACCAGCTTCTCTGATTGCTTGCTCACTGCGGCATGCTGGTTCTGGACGCCGGCAACCGAAGCCGGTAGGCGCCGCCTCTTGCCTCAATAACCTCGCATCAGGTACAACAAATTGCGCGGCTGGAGTTACACCATTCAGGCATTACGTTCCAGCCCGGGTTTCGTACCTGTGTTGGTGGCATCCTAATGAACGCGGAAATCATCGCCGTTGGCTCCGAATTGCTGACGCCCTTCCGGCTGGACACCAATTCCCTATTCCTGACCGAAGAGCTGAACCGGGTCGGAGTGCGCGTGATTCACAAAGCTGTCGTTGGCGACTCGCCCGAAGAAATGCGTTCCTCGTTTTCTCATGCATTGAGCCGCGCCGATCTGATCGTCGCATCAGGGGGTCTTGGCCCGACCGACGACGATCGCACGCGCGACACGGTGGCCGAACTTCTGGGCCGCAAGCTCCGCGTCGACGAGGACATCCTGCGCCACATCCAAGAGCGGTTTCGCCGTTTCGGGCGCGCGATGCCGGAGATTAATGTCCGCCAGGCCATGGTTCCCGAAGGCGCTACGGTGCTGCCGAATCCGCGCGGCACAGCGCCCGGCCTTTGGCTCGAATCGAACGGCCACATCGTCGTTCTTCTTCCGGGCGTGCCTCTGGAACTTCGCGCGCTTTTCGAAACGGAGGTCCGGCCGCGCCTTGCCAAGCTGAACCACGCGCAGCGCCTTTACACCCGTGAACTGCGGATCTTTGGCTTGACCGAATCGGAAGTAGAGCAGCGCGTCTCGCCGCTCTACGCGCTGTATCCCGACACGGAGACCACGATTCTCGCTACACAAAACGGAATCGAGCTTCACCCGCGCACATGGTCGAATGATCCGGTGACAGCGGAGAGGCTTCTGGATGAGATCGTCAGCCGTATGAGTCTGGCGTTGGGAGAACATCTGTACTCGTTGGCCGGCGAGTCGCTGGAAGAAGTGATCGCGCGCGTTCTCACGGAGAGTCGTGCCACGATTGCCGTAGCCGAAAGCTGTACGGGAGGAATGGTGGGCGAGCGACTAACGAACGTGCCGGGCAGCTCGTCCTATTTTCTGGGCGGCGTGGTCTGCTATAGCAACGAGTTGAAGACTTCGCTCGTCGGCGTGCCCAAGGAAGTGATCGACGCGAAGGGAGCGGTTAGCGGCGAAGTTGCGCTCGCACTCGCCGACGGAATCCGCAAGCGCACAGGAGCGACAATCGGCATCGGCACAACCGGGATCGCAGGTCCGGGCGGCGGCACGGCGGAAAAGCCTGTCGGGCTGGTGCACATTGGGCTCGCCGACCAGCACGGCGCAACCGAAATGGCATTCCGCTTCCCCGGCGACCGGGACCGCATCCGCCGCTTCGCCACGCAAACGGCGCTCGATATGGTCCGTCGTCACTTCCCACATTCCGCGTCTGCGTACAAGCAACGAACATGAGCGTGCGCCTATTCGTTGCGATCGAACTCCGCGAGGAAGTCCGAAAAGCCATTCGCGAATCGATCGCGCGACTGGAACCTCTAGCTGGCGGCGCGCGCTGGGTGCGTCCGGAAGGAATGCACGTCACGCTGAAATTCATCGGCCATGTGGCCGAAGATCAACTCGATCCGATTCGCGAGGCACTGACACACGTTAGCTCACCGGGGCCTATACAACTGAGGTTTCGCGGCGTTGGCTTTTTCCCGAACGACAGGCGCCCTCGCGTGATTTGGTGCGGGATTGAAGGCTCGCCGAACCTTGCGCCGCTCGCCAAAGCTATCGAAAGCGCTCTCGAACCACTCGGCATTGGTCGTGAATCGCGCGAGTTTGTGCCGCATTTGACGCTCGCGCGATTCAACGCACCGGCGAAAATGCCTGAACTTGCCCGCACAGCTGCGGAAATGCAGAATCTTGAGTTCGGCGCCGCCACGGAAAAGGAGTTTCATCTATTCCAGAGCATTCTTCGCCCTTCCGGTGCAGAATACAGGCGGCTTGCCAGCTATCCGTTTTGTAAGACATTTGTAAGAGGAGCAGAGTGAATAAGATCTGGCTGATTGCCGTGGTCGCCTACTTCCTCGGCTCGATCCCCTTCGGATTCCTGATCGTGAAAGCCCGCGGGCGCGACATTCGAGAGGCGGGCAGCGGGAATATCGGAGCGGCGAATGTCGCCCGCAGCTCAGGCGCAATTGCCGGCGTGCTGACTTTGATCCTCGACGCCGGCAAAGGCTATCTGGCCGTCTGGATCGCTGCCCATTGGACGCACTCGGACGTGCGTTGGATGATGGTCGCGGCTCTGGCTGCCGTGATTGGGCACATGTTTCCCGTTTGGCTCCGATTCAAGGGTGGCAAAGGAGTAGCGACGAGCCTGGGTGTCTTCCTGCCAATTGCAACCAGCGCGGTGCTGGCGGCGGTAGTCCTTTGGCTGGTCGTGGTGGCCTTCTGGCGGTATTCGTCGCTGGGATCGATTCTCGCTGCAGTGGGGCTCCCATTTCTGATTCATTTCCTCTATGCGCCGCGTCATGCGCCTCCGCCCGAGGTGGCGGTGGGCACGATTCTTATTTCGATTTTGGTGCTGGTGAAGCACAGAGGGAATATCGAGCGCCTGATCAATGGCACGGAACCGCACCTCCAATTCCGCCGGTGATCGCGCTGGCGGACGAAATCCCGCCAAGTATTGTGTTCACACCCTTCTACGATCGTTAGAAGCCGCATTAAATAGGCGTCGCGGCGAGCCCTGCGGCATTCGCCTCGGGCGGGGCTAAGTTCCAATCAGGCGGTAGCTTATCCGCTACTCTAGTACTTTGGTCCAGTTGTCTTCCCCTTGCAGTATTTCCTAGCATTTAAGACAGGGATTCCTGTGCTCAATCAAGCCCTCAAGCAGTTCTCGGCGCGGCGGATGCGGATCCTCTGGATCGTGCTGGCGGCGCTATTGCTCGTCAGCGTAACTCCGCTCTGGCTCTATCACCGCCAAGTCCTGAACTTGAGCGAACAGAAGCTGCAGGACGCTGAGCAAGTGCAGCAGAACGAAACTACGCGCTCGATCGCCAGCGAAACACTGCAATTCGAGCAGAACGTCCACGACCAGTTGACCACGCAGCGCCAGGTGCTGACGCTTACCGGCTGGATTCAAGATGTGGACGATCCCACGGTTGCTCCGCAGATTGCGCGTTTGCTGCAGGAGTTCGCGGAAAACAATCCGAACATTCTGTACGTTACGGCCATCAACGAACAGGCGAAGGGCCAGTCGGCCGGCAGCTTCGCGGCCGATCAGGACCCGTTCGTTGACGCCGCCCTGAAGCGCGGATTTCAGTTCAGCTATCAGGGAATCGATTCCGTCAGCCCGCCATTCGCACTCGGCCAGGACGATCACCCGGCGCTAGTGATGTCTGTGCCGCTGATGAACAATGGGCACTTCAGCGGAATGCTTGGAGCGGTGGTTTCCCTGAACCAGCTGGAGACACGTTTGCGCGAAGTCAGCGTCCGGCACCGTGTCGTCTTCATCGTGGACGTGCACGGGCGAATCGTGGCCCATCCCGACACGCGGGATCTTGTGCCGGGACGCGATGTCTCCTCGATGTTTCCGCTCGTAAAGCAGTTCAAGGAACTGCCTAAATTCCTCCGCGCGACCCAAACGACGAACTTCAGCGTGAATGACAAACAGACTGGCCGCAAGATCGAAATGATCGGCACCTACAGCACGATTCCCGAGCTGCGCTGGGCCGTGGTGGCGCAACGCAGCCTGAACGACACGCGCATCGATGCCGGCGTGAACGAAATGCGCACCGAAGCTTTGAGCTTCGTGGTGGGCGTGACGATTGTGGCGCTCTTCCTGGGATACATTTTTGCGCTGGGCATCACGCGCCCGATTCAGGGACTGGTGGTGTCGACCCGCGCGATGAGCCGCGCCGAATTCCACGAACGCGTTGAGGTGCGCGGCGCGGCCGAAATCAGCGAGCTGGCCGAAACGTTCAACAACATGGCCGGCGACATCGAGCAGTACGTCGAAAAACTGAAAGACGCCGCCACTGAAAACCGCGAACTCTTCCTTGGCTCGATCCGCATGCTGGCGGCCGCGATCGACGAAAAGGATCCATACACACGAGGCCATTCGGGCCGCGTCGCGAAATATTCGCTGATCCTCGGCGACATTCTCGGCCTCAGCACGGAGGATCTCGACCGCCTACGCATTTCCGCGCTGCTCCACGATGTGGGTAAGATCGGCATAGAGGATCGCGTGCTGAAGAAGCCAGGGAAGCTGACCGAGGAAGAGTTCGATCTGATGAAGCAGCATACCGTGAAAGGCGCGAACATCATGCGGCCCGTCGCGCAGCTTCGCGATATGCTCCCCGGCATCGAACTGCACCATGAGCGCATGGACGGCGGCGGCTATCCTTACGGTCTAGCCGGCGATCAAATTCCCATGATGGCGCGGATCATCGGCGTCGCGGATACGCTGGACGCGATCACCACGAACCGTCCATACCAGTCCGCCATGGGTCTGGACTACGCGCTTGACCGCATCGTGTCGCTCAAGATCACCAAGTTCGATGCGAATGTCGTTGCTGCTCTTGAACAAGCGGTGCAGACCGGCCGCCTCCGCCTGAGCGGCACTTTAGTGGAAGTCTAGGCGCATCATCTCCATTGCCCCCGTACGTACTGCTCACGTAGGCTACGGCGCCCACGGGCCGATGTCGCCTTAGTGCCGACGCTCTTCGAAGTCTGATTCGCACGACCCACTGGCTGAAGGCTGCTCTGTTTGTCCGAAAGCCTTCCACCTTTTTGAGCGATCCGATATGCTGCGGTTAGGTGGAGCACGGGACTGCAATGTTCAAGGTAAAAAGGATTTACGAGGCGGCAACGCCGGAGGACGGATATCGCGTGCTGGTCGACAGGATCTGGCCGAGAGGTATGTCGAAGGAGAAGGCGCACGTCGACCTATGGATGAAAGAAATCGGGCCGTCGGACCGGGTGCGGAAATGGTTTGGACATGATCCGAACCGTTGGGCCGAATTTCAGAAGCGCTATCGCGGGGAGTTGAAGAAAAACTCGGAACTGGTGGGCGAGCTGCGAGCTTTCGAGAAAAAGCACGGGACGGTAACGCTGGTTTATTCAGCGCGAGACGATCAGCACAATCAGGCTGTTGCGCTTCGGGAATTTCTGAAAAAAGCGTTGTGATCAGAAGGGCGATCGGGACTTGCGATGGCGTAGATTCCTGACAATCGCTTAGTCCGCCTGCCGGCATTTGGCGAGCGACCGGTGTGCCAGCATGCTTGCCCAAGCATTCGCAATAACTGCGTCCATCCTACACCGGGATCGACGCGCCGTTGATGAGGCCGGCGGCGTCGCTGCAGAGAAACAAGATTACGCGCGCGATTTCCTCCGGTTTCGGCCACTTGCTGTAATCCGCATCCGGCATGGCTTTGCGATTCGCCTCCGTGTCGATGATGCTGGGCAGAATCGAGTTCGCCCTCACGCCAGAACCCTTCAAATCGGCCGACAGCGAATCGATCATCGCCACCGCTGCTGCTTTTGACGCCGCATATTCAGCCGAAGAAGCGGCATGGTTCACGGCTGCCATCGAAGCTACGTTGACGATGGCTCCGTGACGTTGTCGCAGCATTACTGGCGCCACAGCGCGGCACAGGACATAGCCTGACATCAGATTCAGGGTAAGCATGCGGCGCAGGACACCGGCATCCATGTCCCAAAGCGCGCGACCGGCTGCATAGCCGCCGACCGTGTTGATCAGAACATCCAGCCGTCCGTGTTTCGCCACGATTCCTTCGACAAACTGGCGAACGGCTGCTTCATCAGTGACATCGACGGCATGACCTTCGAGGCACGACAGTTTCGCGCCGACGGCCTGGCGGAGCGCGTCGAACTCATCTTGCTGGCGGTACGTCACGATCGCGAGCGCACCCTCTTCGAGAAATGCGGTTGTGACGGCACGGCCCAGCCCGCCCGTGCCTCCGGCGATCAATACGACCTGACCGGCAAATCTATCGCTCACGCATCCCTCCGGCTCTCGAACGAGAATTGGGTTACAGGGCTGTCATTGCTTAACCGCGGCTGAGATCGACTGCGAAACATCCTGCAGTGCGGCGCCGGAAACCTGTTGCGCGGTTTCGATCCACTTTGGCGCGGCATCGCGCTCTTCGTCCGGGCGGCTCATCACGAATGCCGCGACGACGCGATTCTGCTTCAACCACCACACGCTGAAGCTCTTACTGGAGAGATCGCCGCGATGAATCGTCTGATCTGCGCCGGAGGAATCGCCCCAATATTCGTAGGAGAGATCGAAGATGTCGGAAAAGAAATAAGGCACATGTTTGAAGGGTGTTCGTTCGCCCATCAGCGCGCGCGCACAGTATTGTCCCTGAGTAACGGCGTTATCCCAGTGTTCGACGCGGCGACGCTTGCCGAAAATCGGATCCGGATAATTAGCGACATCGCCCGCCGCGTAAATGCCTGCCTGGTCCGTTTCCAGATATTCGTTTACCGTAATGCCACCGCCCGCTTCGATTCCGCTGCCCGAAAGCATGTCTGTGACCGGCGTAACGCCGATTCCAGCGACGACCATCTCGCAAGGAATCGTTTCGCCTCGCGCCAGCAGGATTGAATTTACAGCGCCGTCGCCGCGAAGCTCGCGGATCGTGGCGTTCTTCACGATACGTATGCCGCGCGCACTGTAATAGGATTCGAAGAAATCGGACATCTGAGGCGTGAACAGCCGTTTCCAGATGCGGTCTTCGTTGAGAACAAGCACGACTTCGATCTGCTTCTGCGACAGAACGGCCGCGACTTCCATTCCGATGAATCCGCCGCCGATCACGACGACGCGTTTCATTTTTTCGGCGGATTGCCGGATAGCTTTCGAGTCGTCCATCGAGCGCAGATAGCGTACGTTTTTGAGGTCGGAACCGGGTACCTGCAGCGTGCGCGGGCGCGCGCCAGTGGCGATAACGAGCTTTTCGAATGCGAATTCCTCGCCGGTTTTCGAAGCCAGGCGGTTTCGCTTTGGATCGACCCTAGAAATCTCGCATTTCAGATTCAGGTGGATGGCGTTCTTGCGGTAGAAATCCTCGGAGCTGATCTGGATGGCCTGCTCCGAATCCTTGCCCGAGAGAAAGCTTTTCGACAGCGGAGGGCGCTCGTAAGGAACCGACGTGTCCGCCGACACGATAGTCAGTTCGCCCGGTTTCAGGCCGCGCTCCACCAATTCTTTAGCCGCATAGCCGGCCACCATCCCGCCGCCGAGAATCACGTATTTGGACTCGTTCATATCGCCTCGCTTGGACAGGTGCGTACCCGTAAAAGAATAGCAGGGTCCAGACCACGTCCGCGCCGGGAGACGATACCGCACGTACAATGCGATCAGTCAACCAACGCTTAACGCTGCCAACACAGGAACTACAGCTGGATGATACCAGCCACGATCTGTAGTGATATCAAGTACTAATCTCGAGGGGAAGCCTAGTAGCAAGTAAACATGGAACTTCCGAGTTGAGATACGCAGAAGCCTGTATTGAGCCCACCTGCTTCTGACCCTAAACTTTTTACGAAAGAGAGCTTCATACCAAGCACTTAGTGGAACGCCCGTGTCGCTCTCGGCTCTGAACGTCAAGGGCGGGTGAGGCGCCGACCCTCTAATGCCCACCATGATCGGTGGCTCTATCGCGAAGGCAATATCATCGAAACCGGCGAAAGTGGAAGAAGGCGGTAAATTCAGCTTTTTCCAACTTCTTCGGCCGCGCTGGCTCGCGCTGACGATTGCGTTCGTAGCAGTGCTGGGCGAAACAGCCACTGACGTACTCGACCCCTGGCCGATCAAGATCGTCATCGACAACGTTCTTCAGTCCAAGATACTTCATCCTCGATGGCTCAACGGAATTGTCACAAGCCTTTTCGGCCACAACAAGCTGGCGATACTCGAGTTTGCAATTGCGGCGGTGCTGGCCATCGCGGTGGTGGGAGCGATCAGCTCGTATATCGAGAAATACCTGACCACCAGCATCAGCCAGTGGGTATCACACGACCTGCGTCGCACGCTGTACCATCATATCCAGCGGCTATCGCTCGCCGATTTCGATCAAACGCGCACGGGCGACCTGATCACGCGTGTGACTCGGGACATCGAGAGTATCCAAGACTTTTTTGATGAGGCGCTGCTTGGCAGCGTGGTTAATTTCCTGACGCTTATCGGAATGATAGGCGTGATGTTGTACCTCAACTGGCGCTTCACGCTGATCGCGCTCTCGGTAGCTCCCTTCCTGCTCGTCGTTGTCTATACGTTTACCCGCCGCATCAAGCAGGCGTCGCGCGCGGTACGCAAGAAGGAAAGCCAACTGCTCTCCGTCGTGGAAGAAGTGCTTACGTCGGTCCGCATCGTAAAGGCGTTCGCACGCGAAGATTACGAACAGGAGCGATTCGAGTCGAAAAGTCTGGAAAACGTGGAAACGGCTCTGGAGGCGCGCGGGGTCAAAGCCAAACTGTCTCCCTTCGTGGAGATCATCGTTGCTGTGGGCACGTGCCTCGTACTGTGGTACGGGGCTCGCCTTGTGCTAGCCGGGCGCATGGACGTCGGCGTCCTGGTCCTTTTCCTCCTCTATCTCGGCCGCATGTACAAGCCGATGCGGCAACTCTCGAAAATGACCGACACGATTTCGAAGGCTCTCATCGGCTACGAGCGAATCAAAGAAGTATTGAAGATCGAGAGTCGCGTTCGCGATCTTCCCAGCGCCAGAAGAGCGCCCAGATTTAAAGGGGAACTGGAATTCGACCACGTAACGTTCGGATACGATCACGAAACTTGCGTTCTGAAAGACATCAGCTTGCGCATTAAGCCCGGTCAAGTGGCTGCTCTCGTGGGGCCATCCGGAACCGGAAAAACCACCGCCATCAGCCTTATTCCGCGGTTTTACGAGCCGTCGTCGGGACGCATCACGATCGACGGCAGAGACATACGCGAATTCACACTAAAGTCGGTCCGCGAGCAAATGAGCTTTGTTCTGCAAGAAACGCTCCTGTTTCGAGCCACGATATGGGACAACATCGCCTACGGAAGGCCTGACGCATCCCACGCGCAGATTGTTCGCGCCGCGAAACTGGCCAACGCTCACGAGTTCATCGACAAAATGCCCGAAGGATACGACACGATGGTGGGCGAACGTGGCGCCACACTCTCCGGCGGACAGCGCCAGCGCATCGCAATCGCCCGCGCGGTAATCCGCGACACCCCGATCCTGATCCTGGACGAACCGACCACGGGCCTTGATTCGGCTTCCGAAGAGATGGTGATCGAAGCCCTCGATCGCCTGATGAAGAATCGCACTACGATCGTCATCGCGCACCATTTGGAAACGATTCGAGACGCGGACATCATTTTCGTGATGAAGGAAAGCGAACTGGTGGAAAGCGGCACGCACGAAGCATTACTCGCGAAGCACGGCTTGTACGCAGAGCTGTTCAGCGCGCAGGTACCCCAGAAGGTTCGGAGAATCTCGAACAGTTAAATTGAATGCGGACAAATTCGTAATTTGGGTCGGAGGTTAGAATGCCGGCACGAACCCACACTCAGTTGCGACTCGCCGTCCTGCTGGCGCTTTCTCCGCTGTCGTTGCTGAGCGCGTCACAGAAACATGCGTCCAAGGCAGAAAAAGAAAAGGCGGCCTCCCTTCCGGCCGTGATGTGGAGCAATCCAGGAGATGTTTCGAAACTGAACCTACTTTACGGAGAAGGCGGCCTGCGCGAAGCACCGAACCCACGTGAGAGGTTCGTCTTTGTGAAGGAGGATCGGGAGGGAGGCAGTCCCAAGTTCGACGTCGTCGACCAAGAAGGAAGGAAGTGGAGAGTCAAATTGGGAAAAGAAGCTCGGCCCGAAATCGCGGCTACGCGCATTGTTTGGGCGGCCGGTTACTTCGTCGACGAAGATTATTTCGTTCCGGCACTCAAGGTGCACAACCTTCCGAAGCTACGACGAGGAGAAAAGTTTGTTTCCGCCGGCGGAATCGTGCACGATGCGCGCCTGGAACTGAAACGCGAGGACGTTCGTAAACTGGGCGACTGGAGCTGGTTTCACAACGCTTTTGACGACACGAGACAACTGAACGGCTTGCGCGTGGTGATGTGTCTGATCGACAACTGGGACTTGAAGGACATCAACAATTCCGTTTACGAGATCGACGGACAGCGTCGTTTTCTGGTAAGCGATCTCGGGGCCTCGTTCGGGAAGACTGGCAATTACTTTACGCGTTCAAAGGGCAGCCTGAAGGACTATTCGCACGCGGCGTTCATTCGGGACGTAGATGGCAATCGCGTCGATTTAGTGATGCACAGCCGCCCTCTTTTCTTCTTTAAGCTGTCTCACCACTCGGACTATCGCGAACGAAAGCGCATTGAACAACTCGGCAAGAACGTCCCGATTGCCGACGCACAATGGATCGGTCATTTGCTTAGCGGACTTTCCGTCACCCAACTTCGCGACTGCTTTCTTGCCGCGGGATACGATTCCGAAACGGCGGACAAGTACGCGAGCGTAGTTGAAATACGGATCACCGAGCTGAAGCAGTTGCAGCCGCAGCGATCGCGGGAGCTTTCGGCGTATGAAGCTGATCATTCAACCCAATGACGGTGCAGGGCCGCTGATATCGGCCCTACGCAAAGCAAAGCAGAGCATCGAGATCGCGGTGTTCAGGTTCGACTATCGCGCGATCGAGGCGGAATTGCAGGCTGCCGCCGCCCGCGGCGTGAAAGTGACCGTGCTGATTGCGAGCGTGAATCGCGGCGGTGTAGAAAGCCTGCGTAAACTGGAGTTGCGGTGTCTTGCCGCCGGCTTGACGGTGGCGCGCACGAACGATGACTTAGCGCGTTATCACGATAAGTTCTTCATCATCGATCGGCAGGCCCTGTACCTGCTGTCGTTCAATTTCACCCATCTGGACATCGAACGCAGCCGCGGCTTTGCAGTGATGACAAGGAATGCCAGCTGGCTGCAGCAAGCCATTTCGCTGTTTGAAGCGGACCGCTACCGCACCAAATTCAAGCCACAGTCGGATTTCTTCGTCGTGAGCCCGACTAATGCGAGGAAGGCGCTTGGCAGCTTCCTGCGGCGCGCAAGAAAGCAACTGCTGATTTATGATCCGAAAATCTCGGATCGGGAAATGCTCGGCATTTTGCGCGAGCGATCGAAGGCGGGAGTGGAGATCCGCGCAATCGGTCACGTCAGCGGAGGCGCGGGCTTCGAAGTGAGGAAATCTCCGATCCGTCTTCACACACGCACGATCATTCGCGACCATCATCAGGCCTTTATTGGAAGCCAAAGTTTGCGCGGCGGTGAACTGGATTCGCGGCGCGAACTCGGTCTGATCATTCGAGACGCCAAAACGATCAAGAAACTGGCGGACATATTCGAATCGGATTGGGGTCGCACCAGCGGCTCCAAAGACGGTAAGGCTGAAAAGCAAGAACTGCCGCGCGATAAACGCAACGAGCCAAAAGATGCTTCGGAAGTTCTCGAGAAGGAACTCGATCCATTGACCACAACTCTGAAGAGAACCGTTAAGCGGGTGGTTCTGGGGGCAGGCGAAGAAGCGCTCAAAAAGAAAGCCTTGAAGGCAACTGTAAAGAAAGCCGTCAAGAAGGCCGTCAAAGAAGCAATTGAGGAAGTTTCGCAGGAAACAAAGTAGAGCGTGCCCAGCCGACACCCACCTGGAAGCGATTGACTAGAGCACTACGGATTGTTGGAAGAACGCCCCAAGCAGATCTAGCCGCCAAGCCCCGACTGAGGGGCAGCAAGGACAATAAGCGCGACAGGGTCCCAGTGCGGCGCCATGTCGCGGTTCCAGGCTATGACAGCACCAGTAGTCGCCAGGACCACGCCTATGCATCCTCCGATGAGAGCGTGCCGCATCGGACTGTGAGGGTCAGCCGCGCGGTAATGTAGCCACCGAAAACGCGGCGATTATCGTTTGTAGATGACGCCGCCTTTCATCACGAAGGCGACGTGCAGGACGGCGCCGATGTCGTCGAGGGGATTGCCGGGGACGGCGACAATATCGGCGAAATAGCCGGGTTTTAGATCACCAATCTGTCCTTGCCACATGAGCACTTTCGCGCCCTCGAGCATGTCCGCCTGCAGGACGGCCAGCGGTTTCATTCCGTATTGAGCCATCAGGACCAATTCGCGCGTCTGCGTGCCGTGCGGGAAGGGGCCCACATCCGACCCGATGGCGAACGGAATGCCAGCCGCCATTTGTTTCTTGAACTGCTGGATTTTGTAATCGAGCATTTCGTGCTCCGATTTCGCAGCCGCGGGATTCTGCGCATGGTCCGCGAAATACTCGAATATCGTAAAAGTGGGAATCGCAGGAATGTCTTTCTCCCGCATGATGCGCATGGTTTCGTCGCTGAGTTGGGTGGCGTGATCGATGGATTCGACTCCAGCTTGCGCGGCATAGAGCGCGCCTGGCTCTCCATTGCAGTGCACGCCGACCTTCGTTCGCAGACGAGCGGCTTCCTGCACTGCTGCCGCGAGCTGCTGTTCGGTGTATTGATATTGCGAGCTGAATTTTCCATTGACGAGAATGTCGCGGCCAGTCTCGTACATCTTCACGAAATCGGACCCTTCCTTATGCTGCTCGCGAATCGTCTGGATGATCTGGTCGATGCTATTGGCGTAATCGGCGTTTCCGAGCACATGCTGCGCGGGATTGAAACCGACGGCGTCTTCATGCCCGCCAAGTATCGAGATCGCATTGCCGCTGACTCGCAGCCGCGGCCCAGGGATTTCTCCACGATTGATAGCATCGAGTACGGCCGAGTCGGCGGAGCCGGCACCTTCGGTGCCCATATCGCGTTCAGCAGTGAAGCCCGCCATCAAATCGTCGCGGGCGGCGAGAGTCGCCTGGATGGTGCGCTGCGGAGCGGACTCGACCACGGTTTGCAATCCCTCGTTGCCGGGATGAAGGAACAGGTGAACGTGCGCGTCGATCAGGCCCGGCATCAGCGTCGTGTCGCCAAGGTCGATGGTTTGCGCGTCGGCGGGATGCGTGACGGACTGGCCTACTTCGGCAATTTTGTCGCCCCGGACCAAGACTTCGCCGGGCGTGAGAATTTTCCCGGACTCGATATCGAGGAGCCGCGCTGCGTGTAGCACAACAGGATGGTCGGATGGCGCATACGTGTGCTCCCAGCCCGTTTGCATCCGTTGCGCCGACGCACTTTGCGGCAACAGGGCTAGCGTTGCAAATGAAACAGCGAAACAAAACACGAGGATGCATATCCATGTAAGACGGTGTGAGTGGTTGTTCATGGCGACGGGATGATACCACCACACGTCGTTACCCCTGAATGGCGGCGGTGAAAAGCCCGAGGTTAACAAAACGGGGAAAAGATGGTTAAGGAGGTTGGATTTGAACGCGGTCTGCCGCGGGCAAGCAACGACCTCCGACCGACCAGCCAGAAAAACGTCGGCTCGGAGGTGCTCAGCGGCGAAGGCTGATCGGGAGAAAGTGGTTGCCGGGGGCATGCAACGTGGCGCTTACATAAAACTGGGCTTACACGAAACTGGGCTTACATGAAACTGGCAACTGCATACATTCGGCGGCCATCGAAGGCTCAGCGAGCGGTCTTTGATTTGTGTTTCTTGCGAGATGAGCTTGCCTTGTTTTCCCTCCAGCGCTGGATGGCTCCCTCCCTCGCGTGGATTTGCATCTGCTTCTCGACATTGACGGCATCGACATATTTCTGGAGCGGGGCGACGGAACGTTCCCGAAAATTGAGCGGGTCCCTAAGGTTCTGCAGTTCCCGGTAATAGTAGAGCGCGGTCGGGCGCTTTCCCGTGAATTTCAGCCTCCTTAGGAACGCAACCTCTTCGTCGGAAGCATCACCGGCCATCGACGGGTTCTGAAGGAATTCCTGCAGTCCCGGCTCCTCTCCCTCCGTGTCACCGACTTCCGTTTCCACAAATTCCAGTTTTCTAACAGGCGCAGGAGCCAACCTACGATTCAGCACGATCTCCATTCCAAAGTTGGCCAGGTCGATATCCCAGGAATCAATCAGCGGATCGAGGTAGGAGATGCAGTTTTCCGCCGAAATGTCGAACGTGTCCGTATCCAGGAATTCCAGGACGCTGACGCGCATTTCTTCGTAGCTCCTTCCACTCAGGTGAGCGACCAGCTTCAGCCAACTCTCGCTTTCCAATTCCTGCTTGGCGACCTTCTGGACGAGGTCCAGGAGCTTCTGAGTGACGAGGCGCTCCAATTCGCCGAACGGTTGCTTTTCAAAAATCGAGCCAATCTCGTGCCGCTTTTCGGGAGCGCACTTGCGCAGGACCAGCGCCCGCACTTCCTTGAACAGCGGTACTGGCGTTTCGGATAGCTCTTTCTTCAATTCTTCCACGCGCTGATGCTGCGCCAGTTCAGAAAGTTTGCCCGCGGGAAGCTTCAAGAACTTCCCCATCTTGATGTAAAGGTCCGTGCGATCGGGAGCCGGAGGCAACTTCTTTCGATTCAGCAGCTGAGAGATATAGGAATCTGTGACTCCAGCGGCCGTGGCCAAGTCTTTCTGCTCCAACCCCAATTCTTGCAGGCGCTGCTTAATCACCAGATAAACGCTCACGGAGAGCCTCCCAACGCTTAACTCAATAAAGTAAACTAGTGAATATATTCACATGATTAGATTGACTTGTGAAGTGAATTAACTTAGCATGGTTAACTTACTGAGGGATCCTTCAGATGACCTAACATCTGGAAGTTATCTGAACCAACTCTCAGCTTGAAAATCGAGTAAACCGACATGTTTGCACCGAGACTACATGCACCTGAAACCGAACAGCGCAGGCGAATTCACGCGGAGAATCGAAAAGGACGTGCCGACTCTTCGAAAGCGGAAGGGGGAGCGTTCCTCTTCAGCGCCGCGCACATTCTCGTCCAAGGCAAGATGATTTACACAAGCCTGGCAGCGAGTGTGGGCGCCGTAATCCTGACTGGACTTACGCGATACGTGGGCGGGCGACGGGAGTACGGAACAACCGACTAAGCGACGCTGCAGGGAATAAGCTGCGCGTGAGCGAGGATTGCGAGAGTCAGTTCCTCGGCGGAAAGTGAGATATCCAATGGCCCTGAAAATCAAGAACGGATTTCCACTGCGGCGTTGTTCCTGGGCTTACGACCCGATCGTGTCTATCGCGCTATCGCGCAAGATGATTCGGTGGCTGGATTTCGTTTGTGTCAGGGAGGCCTCTTCCAAGGCCACGAATCAGACGGCCGGCAGAAACTGGAAAGAAGTTCGGGGAGTCACCTATGGCACGTGAAGTCGGGTTGGGGACAATCCTAATCAAGGACGATGCACTTCTGCCGAAGGGGCTGCGGGTTGAAAGCGAACCGTACGTTCGAGGATGGAAAGTGGTCACTGATCTCGACGGAAACCGCTTGGATCGAGCCGTAGAGACGAGCGGATGGAGCTACTTCTGCCTAGCAGGAGAAGTCAAAACGACGGTTTTCGGGATCGATAGTCAACGCATGATACGCAGGGCAATTGAACGGATCCTTGCAAGAGGGAAATCCGCTGGTTTTAATTCTATGGAGATCACGCAGGTAGCCTCAGCGGGCTCCGAACGGTTTCCACTGGTGCGCTGTGTGACGCTGTCCGCCCGGTGGCGGCATATACAGGAAAGCCTGTTTCTGAGCGGGGCTACGTCTTTTTCAAAGTCTGCCGGGGAAAACGTTCTCGCCATCGAAAGTAGAGAAATTACTCGCGACGAGGCACTACGTTCAACATCATAGGAATACCTTCACTGAAGGTAAGCCAAGCCCTCGCACGTCGTTCGAGCTCGGCAGCGAGGTTCTCAGGATTGGACAGATTGATCGTGAGGTCGCTCACATTGCGTGTCTACTGGGAAAGAATGGGAGTGCTGGGGCCAATCTATCGCTTGATCGGCCGCGGTTTCAACGATCGGCAAATAGCCAGCAGGCTGAACATTAGCGAAGTAAAGGTACACGGGTGTGTTGCGTGGCTCTTGAAGTTCCTCAATATGCCCGACCGTCTGGATTTGGTCAGGCATGCTCACGCTACGGAACGTCCGGCGAGACAACCAGTAGTAGAAGCTGAGCCGGGATGTGCGAACAGGTTCGAATCGATCGCAGCGCTTCACTGGGCACAAGAGTGAGCGACACCATTCTCATGCAGTATTTGGGCTTCAAACCAAGACACGAATGGCGCGAATATTCGTTCCAGGTCCGGTATGCTGCAGAAGACGTCCGTCAGTTCACACTTACGATCCTAAATGACGCTTTCACGTCCCACCGAGTTCGGTACCAGGATGCGCCGGACGTCTGCTCGGCGAAGCTGCGACGTGAGCTGATCGACAATCCGAACCATCCTTCGTATACGAATTTCGCGATCAGCGACACTGAGCTGGCCGACTACAAAGCCGGGCACTCACCAAAAGGTCCCTACCGTCTGTACGGGTCCAAACAACGCGACGAGTACTAACCACAAACGTTGTTGACGGCGAGCGGCAACCCTACGTTTTGACATTAACAGCGCAAGACCGCGCGCTCCCGCAGGTCATTTTTCCGGGATAATGCTCCGACCCGTGAATTCCGCGACGGCATCTGTGCTTTCGACCGGAGCAACGCTCTCCGCCAGTTGCGCGAGTTTCTTCTGCCTGCGTCGTTCGGCCTTCTCGCGTTGTTTTTCCTGCCTCTTCATTTCTTTCTGACGCTTGAGGAATGTAGTGGCCATCAAGTCTCCTAGCGTTTGAAATTGCACCGCATCAGCAGGATCCATGCGCGGCCCTGCGGCACTGAAACGCTAACCTGTCAATGAGCCTTCGAGAAAGACCCGAAATTCGCTAGAACGAGAGGGATGACGAAGCTTGCCCAACACCTTTGCTTCAATCTGGCGAATTCGCTCACGAGTAACGGCAAAGATGCGGCCAACTTCCTCAAGGGTGCGTTCGGTGCCGTCCTCAAGACCAAAACGCATTCTGATGATCTTCTCTTCGCGAGCCGTGAGCGTCCCAAGCATAGACGCTATTTTCTGCTTCAAATCATGAGCAATCGCGGCGTCTGAAGGCGTAACAACGGTCCTATCCTCAATCAAGTCGGCCAAATGCGCCTCGTCGTCGCCAATCGGAGTTTCGAGTGATAGAGGTTGCATGGCGATCTTCCGATTACGTTGGACCGTGTCGACAGAAATCTCCATCCGTCTCGCGATCTCCTCGGATGTAGGCTCGCGGCCCAACTCCTGGACCAACACTCGACTCGCTCGAGTCTGCTTGTTAATTGCCTCGAACATGTGCACGGGAACGCGAATCGTGCGCGCCTTGTCGGCAATCGCGCGGGACACCGCCTGCCGAATCCACCATGTAGCGTAGGTGGAAAACTTGTATCCGCGCCGCCAATCGAACTTTTCAGCGCCGCGCATCAAACCGATGTTTCCCTCCTGCACTAAATCGAGAAATTCCAGCCCCCGATTGGTGTACTTCTTGGCGATGGAAACGACGAGCCGAAGATTTGCTTCGGTGAGCTCTTTTTTGGCTTGTTCGACGTCGTTTTCGCCACGCTGAATCATCGCCAATGACCGCTTCAGGAATGCCAATCCAGTAAGGTTCGATCTCTCGATATCTCTTAACCGTTTCCGCTGGCAACGCAGTTCGCGTCTTGCTTTATCGCTGGTGTTGCCGTGCCCCTTATCAGCCCTTTGCTGTAAGCGGGCACATTCGCCCTCAATCCGATGGACTTCCTCCCCACTGTGCCGGAGTTTGTTGACCAAACGTTTCGTCTCGGCTGGATGAAAATCGATCGAACGGATGGTGCGCGACAATTCAACCCACGTTCGAAGCAACCGACGCCGGTTCCTCAGGTATCTTGGCGGATCGCCTCTCGGTGCCTTCTCAAGCTCGCCCGCCTGCTTCCGGCAAGCAGCATGAAGCTCTTCGATCCGGTGAATGATCCGTGCCGTGCGATTGCTCTTGTTTTGGATCTCGTCATCGGATTCATGTTCATCGAACTGGACTATATTCCTGATTGAGCGTGTTCCGAGTCGCAGCGCCACGCCGGCAGCGATCACTTCCCTAACAGTGACCGGTGAGCGTGAGATCGCTTTGAGCAGGACGCTGTTGCCGCGCTCCATGCGTTTGGCGAGAACCACCTCGTCTTCCCGTTTCAACAGCGGCGTTCTGCCCATTTCGTGTAGATAGAGCCGGACCGAATCATCGGAGGAGCTCCGATATTGACTCTGGTTGAAATCGGTATCGCTGTCGGAACCCGATCCGGCCGTGTCGAATTTGGCCCCATCATTGTCCGCGTCAGGAGAGTCGCTTATGGCAGTTGGGACAAACGAGTTTTCGTGGATATCAATGCCGTCGCGCTGGAATAGAGACAGCGGATGACTGACGTCGTTATCGACGTCGCTGAGGTGTTCCACCGAATCGTCCTCGCGTAAATACGGAGCCTGATCTTTCATCTGACTCCAGCTCTGTATATCGGCCCCCAAGGGCCGTCGAACTGCCGCGCGGCTAAAGCTGTAGCTGCGCTTGCAGGAATTCTCCTGGAAGCTGAATCAACGTGCTTCCGGATGCGGGCCGTGTTCGTCCCGGCCGGTCATTGTGCTCGGGTTCTTCGACAGAACTGAGATCCGCTGCGACTCGCTCCATCCGGACGCCTAACGTGCGCTCCAGCTGCAGTAGCTCCGCGCGTTGCTCCCTCAAAAAAAGAGTAGAGGCAACGCCTGTCGCCCCTGCGCGACCCGTGCGTCCTACCCGGTGGATAAAATTCTCTGCCACATCCGGCAGGTCATAATTAATGACGTGAGCGATGTTTTCGACGTGAATCCCACGCGAAGCCAAATCCGTCGCTACCAACACGCGATACCGTCCTTGTTGAAAACCGGACAGAGCCGCTGTTCGTTGCGATTGCGAACGGTCGCCATGGATCATGGCCGCGTCGACGCCCCGTGAGTTGAGCTGCCTGGCGATTCGTTCTGTTCCGCGCTTTGTACGTGAAAATACAAGGCAGCGGCCTTTTTCCCGCCTCAGTAAGTGGAGCAGCATTCTCTGCTTTTGCTCGGCCGACACTTCAAACGCACGAAGGCGAACGTTCTCAGAGGGTTTAAGCATGGACCCAAATGCCAGCCGGACGGGATTTTTCATATAGTCGCCCACCAGATGGGCGACAGAGCTTTCCAGCGTGGCGGAGAAACACAGCGTCTGCCGATTCTTAGGCAGAGCCGCAACAATCCTGCGAATCGCGGGAAGAAATCCCATGTCCAACATGCGATCTGCTTCGTCGAGCACGAGTGTTTGTAAGGCGCCGAATCGGAGAAGTTGTCGATCCAGAAAATCTTCCAATCGACCGGGAGTCGCGATCACGATCCGGGCTCCTCTACGAATCGCGCTCAATTGCGGAGCTTCGGAGAGGCCGCCGATTACGAGAGCCGCCGGTGCGAGTTCCCGGCCCCTCAGCGCGTTGAATTGCTCCGCCACCTGCATGGCCAGTTCGCGCGTAGGAACGAGGACCAGCGCCCCTATACCGGGCGCCTCTTGTCGCACAAGTCTTTCTATAACTGGAATGAGAAACGCAAGCGTTTTGCCGGTACCAGTCTGGGCGGTCGCGAGCACGTCTTTGCCTTCCATAGCGGGCGGAATCGCCGCGCTTTGGACCGGAGTCGCAGTGACGAACTGCGCCAATGCCAATCTCTCCTTCAGGGAAGAGGAGATCGGTAATTCTGAGAAGTTTTGCATTTTTACTTTCTTGCTGGGAAGAGAGCTCTAATCTAGCAGCCACAAAATTCGCGCGGCCGCGACGGCCCCTAAGCCAGATTCTTTGAGATTACGCTCAAAACAGACGGAGCAGACAGCTGGCGGATATTCTCAGATCAGGTCCTGAACCGAAGGGCCGCTCAACACAGCCGAAGGTGATTAGCGCAACAAGAACTTTAACATGCCTCTCTCCGAAATGATACCAGTTCCACCTTATGAGTTACGGCCATCAGTCGAAATATCGATTGAGAGCGTTCCGCAATGCTACGGTGGAGCATGGGTTTAGCCTATCGGATCGTGACGGGCGATAGCGCGTGGTCCATTTGGAAACCCTTTATTGTGCTGCAAGAGACGATGATTGATACCCTCCGACAAACCAGTGTAAAAGCGTCTGCCGGACGGACTCCAGAGAATGTACACAAAGTAGGGCTTATCGCTGACGCGAGACATTGCGAAAGGAAAAGTGGTTGCGGGGGCCTGCAACGTACCGAATTTGTTGCTGGTCGCATTCCGGGTTGAACTTATACGCGCCGCTTAGAAGGATCGAAATGCAACTATGCTTCTGCGGAACTCGGGCAATTCGTCTTTTCGCAGCTTCTTGCAAAGAGCAACCAGATGCTCTGAGAATCCGCCGCAACGTTCTCGAGACTGCCTCGTTTTAAGTGAGCTTGGACGATGAAAGTCCGTGCCCCTCTCCCACAACGCTCTCTGGAGGATTTTAAAACGCGCCGCGTGGCCTATTGGTCGAAGCCGCTCAAAGGCGTGCCACAAGGCACTCCAACGTTACGTTTGGAGTCACGCTCAAGTCACCTGAATTGGTGGTTTCTACGCTCTTGCCGTCTCCGCTGCTTCGCCCAGCGAAACAAAGCGGCGGACGAAATCGAGTGCTGAGTCAGCCACTTCTCTCCATCCGTGATCGATGGTCAATGCGTGTCCGCGGTTAGGCATTTCGATGATGTCGGTTACTCCGCCGTTGCGCTTCTGCAGTTCAAACGAAGCATGTGTGATCGCCCAGGGCACCGTATGGTCTTTCTCCCCGGAGATCAGCAGAAGAGGTCCACGCCCCGGATTTTCTAGGTCGACCTTCGCCTCTGTCCAAGGATTAATGTTTGCAGTGGCTGCCTGGAAAATCGGCGCGCCTGAGCCGGGCACAGCAAACGTTTCGTACAACTGGTGAGCTTCCTCTTCGCTGACAGCGTTAGCGAATCCGAATCGGAACTGATCGAACGTCAACGGGACTGCGCGGTTGCGATTAGCCGGGTTGCCAAGCACAGGCCAGGATGACTTCAGCGCCGAAATGGGAAGCGGAAGCACGCCGCGGAACGGAGCTGGGTCGATAGCAACGGTCGCTACAGCCAGCCCACGGCCAGCGAGAATCTGGGCGAGTAAACCGCCAAAGGAGTGGCCGATAATCGCCGGCTTTATCTTCAATGCTGCGATGATCTCGGCGAAGTGGTCAGCGACCTGACCTATCGTCTTATGCGCGAAGACTTCGGGTTTCGCTTTCGCTTCGGCGACTGTGTCGGGATCGTCCGGCCAGCCTGGAGTCAGCGCGGTGAAGCCGGCCTCCTCGAATACAGTCGCCCAACGATCCCAGCTGCTCGGAAGCAGCCACAATCCGTGGACAAACACGACAGGCCGCCGCCGCGTTGCGTTCGCCAGCTCCACTTGCAGTAATTCGTGCTCCATGATTGTCGTTGCTTTGCTCGGCCTTGCGTTCGAACTTTCAGCATTCATTATTCGTTCTCCTTTGCCAGGGAGCCTGACCACCCCGGCAATCAGAATCGCAATAACCCGGTGCACCCTTGTTAGACTGCCGCTCTGCTAGCTTCTCCTTTCACGAAGGCCAGCAA
>JBOGNK010000086.1:0-11251 GCA_050747085.1 Candidatus Acidiferrales bacterium | reverse complement strand
GATTTCTTCAACGGGATCGGCCACGCGATCCCACTGGTCGAAGCGCTGCATCGTGAGTTTCCGCAGCTCACCTACGATGCGACGATCAAGGTCGAGCACCTGCTGAAGCACCGCGATCGACTGGAGACACTGCGCGACACCGGATGCCTGTTCGTGACGAGCGCCGTGGAGTCCGTGGACGACGCCGTGCTCGAAAAGCTGGAGAAGAATCACACGCGCGCCGATTTTCTTAGGACGGTCGAGTTGTTTCGCGAAGTGGGCCTGACGCTTGCGCCTACGTTTGTGGCGTTCACGCCTTGGACGACTTTGGAAAGCTACCGCGACCTGCTCGAAACGATTCGCATGCACGAACTGATTGAGAATGTTCCGCCGATTCAGCTTGCGATTCGGCTGTTGATTCCGGGGGGCTCGCGACTGCTCGAATTGGGCGACATTCAAAGCATCGTCGAGCCGTTCGATCAGGAAAGGCTCGTATATCCATGGAAGCACCTGGACGCGCATGTGGACGCGCTGTGTGAGCGGCTGCAGGAGATCGTTCACTCGGGCGAAAAGATGAAATTGCCGCGTGGTCGAATTTTCCGGCGAATCGAAGAGGCCGCATACGAAGCTGCGGGACGTAAGTATGTGGAAGCCGAGGCGGCGAGCTATGGCCCGATGCCCGTGCTCGCTTCGCGCGCGACGATCCCGTATCTGAACGAGCCCTGGTATTGTTGAGCGGAGCCGACAGGCGACCAGTTGGTCGCCATCACGGATGCGAGAAAGAGGATGAAGCAGGCGGATACGTTTGTCTAGTTACTCCAATTATGTTCAATCACTTCTCAAACATCGGATTTGACATCAATACTAACGATGACTTGCGTGGGCTTATTGAGGAGGCTATTTCTGCGGGCGAATCGGTTGCAAGCCCACATGGACGATATGTGCGATGGGGTCTGGGGAAAGGGATTGAGCTTTGGGTTCGCGTGGACAAAGAAGAATCTGTGGCTACCGCTCACCCACACTTCTGCGGTACGGCAAGGATGCAAGTCGGTATCACCGGAACGATCGTAGATGATCTGAACAACCCCTTGGAGGGAGCATTCAATGGTTGGGCGGACGGATTGCCGGAAACAGGCTGTTACCCATTTGCATTCGACTCGCCAAACTTCGACTGCTTCTCCGATATCAGGTTCCCCTCACTGCGAACGGTTCAACTTGCAGCTTTCGCGCATAAAGTCTCCGTTTACCGAGACGATCAGGAATTTGGCGCACGCCCCGGCGATTTAGGCCTAGCGGCGGAATCCTTCATTCCAATTGGCTCATTCTTAAGGGCACACGAGCCTGAGAGCCGGCCTGAATCGAAAACGGCACTCTCCGGGCATATCCTGGATTTCCGCGAGATAACAAACCCAATTCACAACAAAACTTTCTGGTCGATGCGAGTTCGGACGTATGGAGGCATCCTCGACATCGTGGCCGACCCTCGGGTTCTCGAAGGTGTCCCTGTTCTCGGAGGTGTTGTGCATGGCTCGTTTTGGCTTTCAGGCCGGATTCAGGACTGAGTTGGATCTGATGGTGATGAATCGATGGGCAAACGGCTGCTGATATTGGCGAGCAAGCTGGGATATCAGACGCGCGGATTCGCCGAAGCGGCGGAGAAGCTCGGCGTTGAAGTGGTCTTCGCGACAGATCGGTGTCATCAGCTTGATGATCCGTGGGGCGATCACGCGCTGGCGCTCCATTTCGAGAAGCCGCGCGAAGCGGCCGAAGAGATCGTTCGCAATCTACGGATGAACCCTCCGGGTGCGGTACTTGCGCTGGGCGACCGCCCAACGCCCGCCGCTGCATACACGGCGCACGCGTTCGGGCTTCGCGGCAATCCGCCGGAGAACGTCGAACTTTCACGCAACAAATTGCGGCAGCGCGAGGCGCTGGCGAAGGCTGGCGTGCGGGTTCCGCAGTTTTTCGCGTTCAAGACCAGCGACGATCCGGGACAAGTTGCGGCGCGCGTGCAATTTCCCTGCGTGGTGAAGCCGACCGTGCTTGCCGCGAGCCAGGGCGTGATCCGCGCGAACAATCTCGCCGAATTTGAGTGGGCTGTGCAGCGTGTGCGCGCCGTGCTCGAGTCGCCTGACATACGGGTGCAACGCGAGTCGGGACTCGATGAGTTGCTGGTCGAGAGCTACATTCCCGGAGCCGAAGTGGCGCTCGAAGGCCTGCTGAACGAGGGTTCGCTGCGCATGCTCGCGATCTTTGACAAACCCGATCCGCTGGAAGGACCTTTCTTCGAGGAGACGATTTACGTAACGCCGTCGCAACTGCCTTCTGAAGTGCAACGCGCAGTCAAGGCATGCGCCGCACGAAGCGCTTCCGCGCTTGGGCTGGTGACTGGGCCGGTTCACGCTGAGTTTCGGGTGAACGATGAGGGTCCGTGGGTGCTGGAGATTGCGCCGCGTCCGATTGGAGGGCTGTGTTCACGTGCTCTGCGATTTGGTCCGGAGAGAATTCCTCTCGAAGAATTGCTGATCCGCCAGGCGCTCGGACTGAAGGGCAGCGAGCTTGGCCGCGAGGAAGATGCGTCAGGCGTGATGATGATTCCCGTGCCGCGCAGTGGAATTTTCGACGGCGTGGATGGAATCGAAGATGCGGAGAGAGTTTCCGGCGTCACGGAAATCAGGATTACCGCGCGATTGCACGATTACGTCGCGGCGTGGCCCGACGGCTCAAGCTATCTGGGATTTATTTTCGCGCGCGCAAAGGAGCCGGCGCAGGCGGAATCAGCATTGCGAGCGGCTCATGCGAAATTGCGGTTTCGGTTCTCGCCGCGGCTGGCAGTCGAGCATCCCGCCACACGTAAAAACCGTGCGTAGCAGAAGCCGTCGCGCGTACGGGAATGCCGAAATCGATGCGATCTAGCCCTGTCGCCGGAATATTCACACTCGAAGCCGCTCGAAACGAAGTCCGTCGGGTCAATTTGAATTTTGACTGTTTTTTTATGTCAGGGTTTGAGTCATCAAACCCTGGAATCCGGTGTCACGATCAAGAAAATTGACACTGGCCCGGTACGCGAAGTCCTGATTCTTGACTCTGTGCGGCTGCCGTTATAGCGTCCGCGGCACAGGAGTCGATCCATGACGCGTCCCCGAAGCTCTCGCATCCAGGTCGTCGTCTATCTCGTCCTCGTTTTCGCGTTCAGTTCCTTCTTCTACTTCCTGGTACTCCGTTCCGGCAGCCTGGGCAATGGAAGAGGACTGTACGTCGTCGGGTTGATGTGGTGTCCGGCACTGGCCGGGATGCTGACTCTGCGGCTGAATGGCAGGAGCATTTCTGAACTTGGCTGGAAGTGGGGCAAGACGAAATATCAGCTCTGGAGTTGGTTCGTTCCGCTGCTCTACGCGTCGATTGCGTATGCCATCGTGTGGATTGTCGGGTTCGGCGGCTTCGGCAATCGGGGGTTCCTGGATGCACTCGTCAAGCAGATGCACCTCGGTGGACCGCGATGGCTCTCCGTCGCGCTGGGAATTGCGCTGACTGGCACTTTCGGACTTGTCGGCAGCATATCCCACGCGTTGGGCGAAGAGATCGGGTGGCGCGGCTTCCTGGTGCCCGAGCTTTTTCGCACAACATCGTTCACGACCACGGCATTGATCAGCGGCATCGTGTGGTCGCTGTGGCACTATCCGATTCTCATTTGGGGCGACTACAACGCTGGCACGCCGACGTGGTATGGGCTGACATGCTTCACCGTGATGGTCGTCTCCATGAGCTTCGTGTTCGCCTGGATGCGGCTCAAGTCTGGCAGCCTGTGGACGGGAGCGATCCTGCACGCGAGCCACAATCTGTACATTCAAGCGATCTTCACGCCGTTGACGCGGAACACCGGAAAAACAGCTTGGTTCATCGACGAATTCGGCTGCGTGCTGGCGATCGTCGCGATCGCTTTTGCTGTGTACTTCTGGCGCCGGCGGAAGGAATTGTCCACGCCAGGACGGGAAACTGCGCTGGAACCTGTCACCGTCGCGACGAGATGAACGGCGCGTATGTCCTATCCAACGCTTTCCATGATTCGTGAAGCAGAATCGCTAATTGCCTCTCATCTGCCAGTGACCCCTTTGGTTTCGGTTGCAGGCCTCGCGCCTTCCGTCGTCTATCTGAAACTGGAGGTCGAGCTACCGACCGGCAGCTTTAAGCCTCGGGGCGCTCTGTATGCGCTAGCCAGAAAGCTTCGTCAAGGAACGATTGCAGAAGTCACGGCGTCGAGTACGGGCAATCACGGAGCCGCGGTTGCCTGGGCGGCTAAGGTGCTCGGGGTTCCGGCGACAATTTTTCTGCCGAAAGATCCAAACCCAGTTAAGCGCCGACGAATCGCAGAATTGGGCGCGCGGATCGTCGACACAGGAGCGCCGGACCTGGCACAAGCCGCAGTGGAAGCGGCGGCATACTCCGAGCGAGCAGGTGTTTACTTTTTGAATGACGCCACGGACCCAGATATTCCGGCCGCGACTGGGACGATTGGACTTGAGATTCTTTCGCACCTTCCGAACGTCGCGTCTGTTTTTGTGCCAATGGGCGACACTGCGCTGATCCGAGGAGTCGCCGCAGCCGTGAAGCAATCGAACCCGCGAGTTCTCATCATAGGCGTCCAGGCGGAACGCGCTCCGTCCTACTATTTGTCGTGGAAAGCAGGCAGGAGCACCGGTACAGAGACATGCGACACCTGCGCGGATGGCCTTGCGACGCGAGTGCCACAGCCTGAAAACGTGTCGGCTATTCGAGAGCTGGTGGACGACGTGATGCTCGTTTCTGAAGACGAGATGCTGCGAGCCATTCGCCTACTGTACGAACACGCGCATGTAATTGCCGAGCCATCCGGAGCTGCCGCCACAGCCGCGTTTCTGAAGCGCGACTCTTCATTGCAGCACTTGAATCCAGCGGTGGCATTAGTCACGGGCTGCAATATTACCAATACGGTGCGGCTCCAGGCAGGCCTGCCCGGAGATCGCTGACGAGACTTGCGTGCTGCATGGCCCGATTCGCAGTTGGACTGCGCTACAAGCTCCTAGCCTTTTGTTTTTGGCGGGACGTAGCCTTCGGGGACGCGGGCGCCTTCTCCGAAGAAAAACTGCTCGAGCTGTTCTTCCATGATTTTCTGCGAATTGGGATCGAGCGGATTCAGGCGGTATTCGTTCATGATCATCTTCGAATGCTCGATCCACATTTTCCACGCTTCCTGCGAAACGTTCTCGTAGATGCGCTTTCCAAGCTCGCCCTTCCATGGAATGCGATCGAGTCCCGGCATCTCCTTACCGAATTTCACGCATTTCACCATGCGGCCTTGCTTGCCCCCCGTTGGCGGAGCTGGAGCTGTGGTGTGTCGAGTGTCGCCGCACTTGTCGTCGGCCATGAACGCCTCCCTGTTTTGCAACCATGTCCAACATACTGCAAGCGACCAGGAAATTCCAGAAGGGGGCCTGGCCGTCGCATCAACGGCGTTGGAGACCGAGAAGTCACCGAGGCTGTATCTGCACAGCCGGGGGCGGCTGTGCCACACAGGTCAAATCCTCGCGCCATGCAACTCACGCCACAGCCTGACGAAATCGATCAGGTCGCAGGCCGTCATCCGCTGAGGAGTTTGCTGTGCTGCATGGTTTGCAACGCGACGCACGAGAAAATTGTGCAGCGATTCGGCGCGGCCGGGCATCTGTATGGGTTGTGGTACGCTGATTCGAAGACGTTCGCAATGACCAGCCGTTGTCGAATCTCAACTAGACTAGGCGCGCTTGAAGAGCGATATGCAACGGTTTAAGTCCCGGAGATCGCCATGAATTCCAGTGCTGGTTCGGCCGAAGGGGCAGCGCAAGCAAAGGATCAAACGACAAAGCCGCCGGAAACGGATGCTTATTATTGCGAGATTCCTTCGGCGCCGTGCGCGATCGTGATTTTCGGCGCATCGGGCGACCTGGCTCGCCGAAAACTTTTCCCTGCTCTGTACGATCTGGCGCGGCATGCGTGTCTGGCGCCGCGATTTCGGCTGCTCGGCTTCGCGCGCACTCAGATGGACGATGACGCCTTTCGCGAACACGCGAGTGAATTTCTGCCGAAGAATGCGGCCTCCGCCAATGGCTACAGGCAGAAAGATTTTCAGCAGAGTCTGCGCTACTTCGCAGGCGACTATGACGATCCGCGAGCGTACCAACAACTCGCAAAGCGGCTTGAGGAACTAGACCGCGAGGGCCAGCTCGGCGGCAATCGCCTGTTTTATCTAGCCGTTCCGCCGGAAGTCTATGTGCGAATCATCGACCAGCTCGGCAACGCAGGTCTGGCGAAAGCCTCTTCGGAAACATCGTGGACGCGAGTGATCATCGAGAAGCCGTTCGGAGAGGACTTGGCTTCGTGCCGCGACCTGAATGCGCGCGTTCTGCGCGTTTTCGACGAGCCGCAGGTTTTTCGCATCGACCACTACCTGGGGAAAGAAACCGTCCAGAACCTGCTGGTTTTTCGCTTCAGCAACGGCATCTTCGAACCCCTGTGGAACCGCAATTACATCGATCACGTGCAGGTTACGGCGGCTGAGTCGCTGGGCGTGGAGAGCCGCGGGGCATTTTACGAATCGGCCGGCGCGCTGCGCGACATGGTGCAGAGCCACATGCTGCAGCTCACGTCATTGACCGCGATGGAGGCGCCTGCCACATTCGGTGCCACTTCTGTGCGTAATGAAAAGCTGAAAGTGCTGCAGTCGATTCGCTCGTTCGCAAACGGGGTCGCGGCGCACGACGTTGTCCGAGGACAATACGGACGGGGTACGATTGGCGACAAGTCCGTCCCTGGCTATCGCCAGGAGCGCAGCGTCAAGGGCGATTCGACGACCGAGACTTTCGTCGCGGTGAAGCTCTATGTGGACAACTGGCGCTGGAGCGGCGTTCCTTTTTACCTTCGCACCGGCAAGCGGCTGAAGGAGGGCCACACGGAGATCGCCATCCAGTTCAAGCAGGCGCCGCACAAGATATTCCGGGAAAATCCGGCGCAGCCGAACTGGTTGATCCTGAACATTCAGCCGAACGAGGGGATTTCCCTGTCGTTCGGTGCGAAAGCTCCCGGTTCGGACTTGCAGATTCGTCCCGTCACAATGGATTTTCGCTACAAGGATTCATTCGGAGGTCCAACGCGGGACGCTTATGCGACGCTGATCAACGACTGTATCCGTGGTGATGCAACGCTGTTCGACGGCGCAGAAAGTGTCGAGGCGGCGTGGCAGATTGTTGACCCCATCCGGGATGCGTGGAAGCAAGGTCCTGCGCCGCAATTCCCTAATTACGCGCCAGGATCCGAAGGCCCTGAAGCCGCCGAAAACTTGATGAAAGTTGACCGGCGGCAGTGGAGACCGATATAAAAGCTGATTGTTAACGATCTGGCTTCGCGGGTGGTTGCGCGGACTATTCGTACCTGAGGGGAATCCATGATCCTGGCCGGCGACGTCGGCGGTACCAAATCGAATCTTGGCCTGTTTGACGTTCGTCAGGGCAAGCTCGTGCGGGTGGCCTACAAGCATTACACGAGCCATGAGTACGCCGGTTTGCACGAAGTGGCGCAGGACTTCATACGCGAGACGAAAGCCAGTATTACGGCGGCGAGCTTTGGCATCGCCGGACCTGTCGTCAACAACGCGGTGCGTGCAACGAACCTGCCGTGGGTGATTGACGGCGCGGAAATGGCGAAATTTCTAGGTCTCGGCTCCGTGCGACTGCTCAATGACCTGGAGGCGACGGCTTACGGCATCCGCGTGATGGAAGCGTCGGATCTGGACGTGATTTATCCTGGAACGCCGAACCCGCAAGCGACGCAAATCGTAATCGCCGCCGGAACGGGGCTGGGCGAAGCGGTTCTTTTTTGGAACGGCACGGAGCACATTCCGGTGGCCACAGAGGGCGGCCACGCGGATTTTTCTCCCAGTACGGATCAGCAGGCTGATCTATGGAAGTTCCTCAAAAAGCGGAACCCGTTCGTCAGCACAGAACTGCTCCTATCGGGAAGAGGCTTCCAGAACATCCACGAGTTCCTGAGTCCTTACGACAAGCATCCGGGTTTCGATCCAACGACGGACCCCGCGCCAGAGATTACGCGGCGGGCGCTGGCCAACGAGTGCCCTGTGTGCGTTGCGACGCTCGATCTTTGGCTCGACATTTACGGAGCGGAAGCCGGCAACTTTGCGTTGCGGACGCTGGCCCGCGGCGGCATTTACGTCGCTGGAGGAATCGCTGTGAAGGTGTTGCCGAAGCTGAAGGACGGTCGATTCGCCGTGGCAGCGCGGCGCAAAGAGAAACTGGAAGATTTCCTCTCGCTGATCCCGATTACGGTGGTGCTGAACCAGGACTGCCCACTGATGGGAGCAGCATATGTCGCATCGCAGCCTCAAAAAGGGCCCGCGATGCGGCCGTGAAATCAGCTTCTGTGCTTGCGTGTGGTCGCGAGCCGTCGCACACAGCGTGCTATAGTGCCTGAATAAGCCGCCGGAGACTCGCGTTGGCAAGCCCTCCCGATCTTCACACCGCCGAAGTATCTCGTGAGCTTTTGCCTGATTCCCGCCTCGGCGCTCAGGGTGCTCTTTGGCCAGCAGCGAAGTTTGTAACGACGCGGTGGCTCACCTTATCCGCGATTTCTGCTCTCGTTCTGATTCCCGTCTTCTGGCACCGCGAAATCGAAGCTGACGACCTGGGAAGCCACCTGTACAACGCCTGGCTCGTGCAGTTGATCCATCGTGGACAGGCCCATGGCTTGTGGATCGATCATCGTTGGAACAACATCCTTTTCGACTACCTTCTGAGTGGCTTTGGAGCCCTGTTCGGTCTGCACGCGGCGGAAAAGATCGCAGTTTCGATGGCTGTGCTGATCTTTTTCTGGGGCGCATTCGCATTGATCTGCGCCGCGAGTCGACGCGTGCCTTGGCACCTGCTGCCTCTCATCGGAATGGCAACCTATGTCTGGACTTTTCAGCTCGGTCTTTTCAATTACTACATTGCCGTCGGGTTGTCGTTTTTTGCGCTGGCGATTCTCTGGCGAGGCAGGCCCATTGAATGGCTTGTAGCGCTGGCGCTTGCGCCGCTAATTGTGTTGGCGCATCCGCTTGCCTTGTTCTGGCTGGCAGGTGCGGGCGTTTATGTGACCCTGGCGGAGCGCGTTCCGCGCGCCTACCACGTTGGATTGTTGATCGCCGGCGTCGGAGCGCTTTTCGCAATCCACGAATACCTTTGGACGCACTACATCGTCGAAGTGCGGCCCCATAACTTTTGGGTTTTCAATGGCGCCGACCAGTTCGTTCTTTTCAGCGGTCGCTACCGAATCATCGAGTATGCGTTTCTTGCGTTCATCGTTGCCGCGATTGTTTGGGATGCTTGCCTTCTTTGGCGGCAGTTTCGCGAACATCGAGAACAGGCCAAAATGACGAATTCGGAAGCCAGAGATTTTCGCGGTTACTCCGCCGCGATTAGTTTGGAGCTTTACGTCCTCGCCTTTGCCGCGGTTTTGCTGCTTCCCCATGGAGCGCACGTTCCGGGACACATCGGTGCCGTCGCACTGCTTACTGATCGCCTCACGTCCATTTCGGTCGTGCTTTTGATCTGTCTGGTTGCGGCGGCGCGTCCGCAAGCCTGGCATCTCGCGGTCGGAGCAGCGCTTGCCGCCGTCTTTTTCGGGTTCATCTACCAGGACACGGGCAAGATCAATCGAATGGAAACGGAAATTGCAGCGCTCGTCCGCACCTTGCCACGCGGCGCGCGTGTGATGGGAACGATCGTGCCTCCGCGGGGTTCGCGTGTCGGCATCCAGCATATTCTCGACCGCGCATGCATCGGCTATTGCTTCAGTTATGGCAACTACGAGGCGGGTTCGAAGATGTTCCGCGTGCGCGCAGTGCCAGGCAATTCCTACGTTCTTGCCGACTACGACCTTGCCACCGAGACGGAGCTTGGGAACTACGTTGTGCAGTCTGGCGACCTGCCTGTGTGGCAAGTTTACGAATGCGGAAGTTCGGGCAGGAATTTTTCGGGTATGAGCTTCTGTGTCGCCGCGCTAAAAGCCGGCAAATCGAACAGTACTCCCGCTCTGTTACGGCGAGAGAAGCGCTGACAGAAGCTGGACGAACGGCCTACCGTGCTCGCAATGGCGGGCGTCAGTGCGCGTTCAGTGCGAGCGCGTTGTTGGGACCAGCGAGTGGTATGTGGATGGAGCCAACCTCGTCGGAGCTTTCGTCGTGGAGAATGACGCAGAGAGTTTGCGTACCCGCCTTTAGGGGCAGATGGGCCGTCAGGGTCCAGCCGCCTTTAGTCATCGCGGCGTACTCCTGGGGCTTCAGGTCGGCGTCGATTTGCTTTTGCGTCGCGTCGAGCAGTTTATTTCTCGCGCCGATCTGCATGAACTCAATTTCGAAATGGCCGACGGTGTGGCCGTTGGGCTCCGGCGCAGGCATGGTCGTCAGGGATTGAGGCGGGAGGTCCACCGTGACGAGAATCCGATCTGCTACGGCCTTGGGCGGCGTGGAAATGTGGACGAAAAGAGGCAGTTGGGCTGAGTCGACCGGGCTGGCGGCGATTTCGCTGAGGAATGCATAGCGATTCTTGGGTGGCATAGGACGAGGGGCAGGAAGAGCAAAGTAGCCGTTGCGTGCAAGGATGGTCACGCCGGGCCGGTCGACCTTCACGTGGATTTTGCGCCATTCCCCCTTCCACTTGTTGTGGCTGGGAGCGTAGGCGATTGAGTAGGTGTACTGCGAATCATCGAGCGCGCGGCGAATGCCAGTTTCCAAGTCGTTGCGATTGAAAAAGGCGCGGCCGCCGGTGCGTTGCGCCAGTTCGATCAGATCGCCATTCGGCTGTGGCGTCCTCGCTAACAGGTCCGTGACGGGGTCGGTTGCCGACCCAGTTGGGGCTGCGCTGGCATTGCTGCGGAACCCAAGCCGCTCGGTTTCGAGTCCTCTTGCATCGACGGTGTAAACGGCAATTCCCGCGTTGTTCATCAAGCGGATCATTTGTTCCACGTCGGTGCCGTTCTGCCATTCGGGAATAGCGGGAAGATCGGCGCCAGCCGCCGCTCGCCAGCCTCTCAACACTGGGTCTACACTGTCGCTAAAGAAATAATCCATCGGGTCGGCGCTGTCGGTGACCCAAATCAGTGCCTTTCGGCCCGGAATGGTCGAGAGTTCTCTTGCAATAGCTTCGAGCGACGCCGTCGTCATTTGGCTAGCGAGGGCAATCTTGTCCGCCGTATAGCCGCTTAGTGC
>JBOGNK010000085.1:0-10336 GCA_050747085.1 Candidatus Acidiferrales bacterium | reverse complement strand
GCATGGTCGCCCGACGGCAAATGGATTGCCTTCACGAGCCAGCTCGATCCCAAGTTGTTTTGGTACGCCACCGCCCATCTCGCCATCGCGCCCGCAACCGGCGGCGACGAAAAAGTGCTGACACGCGCGCTGGACCGCAACGTTTCAGCTCCGCACTTCACACCCGACGGAAAATCGATCGATTTCATCGCCGACGACGACGGCACCCAAAACCTTGTCAGCGTTCCGGCCGACGGCAGCGAAATCACGCGCCCGGCCGCTCGACCAATTGCTGGCCGCCTGATGCTCGACGCCTACTCGATGTCGAAGAGTGGCGCGATTGCGGCGCAGATCGGAATGGTTGATCGTCCGGACGAGGTGTACGCGCTCGCGGCAGGCGGCGCCTTGCAGCGCCTAACGACTACGAACGACGAACTGATGTCGAAGATTCAGCTCGGCAGCGTCGAGTACGTTCATTTCAAAAGCAAAGATGGCACTGTGGTGCACGGGTACGTCGTAAAACCGCCAGATTACCAGCCCGGCCGCCGTTATCCGACGATTCTTCAGCCGCACGGCGGACCGGTTTGGGCCTACTACGCTGAATTCAATTTTCAGCCGCAGCTGTATGCCGCGAACGGCTACGTCGTTCTGTTGCCGAATCCACGCGGATCGTCCGGGTACGGCCAGGATTATTGCAAAGCAATTTTCGCGGACTGGGGCGACAAGGATTTTCAGGACGATATGGGCCTCGTCGACTATGCCATCGCGCAGGGAATTGCGGATCCCGCGCAGCTTGGTGTCGGCGGTCATTCCTACGGGGCGATCTCGACCAACTTTATCGTCGTGCAAACCACGCGCTTCAAGGCCGCCATCACCGACGCCGGCGAGTTCCTCTACTCGACGAATTGGGGCCACGATCAGTACGTTCGCGAGTGGGAAACCGAACTCGGACTGCCGTGGGTAAATCGCACACTGTGGGAAAAGCTTGCGCCGTTCTACAGGTTGACGAACATCAAGACGCCCACGCTTGTCATGGGCGGCGACGCGGACATGAATGTTCCCGTGATCAATGGCGAGCAAATGTACGAAGGCCTGAAATGGCTGGGCGTGCCGACGAAGCTCGTCGTCTATCCCGGCCAATACCACGAGTTTCGGCGCCCGTCATTCATTTACGACCGGTGGCAACGTAATCTCGCGTGGTTCAATCACTACGTCCGCGACATCGGCCCTGCAGTCCCGCCGCATCCTTACGCCGAATAGCAAGTGCGACTTGCCTTTCGTCGCTGGTCCGCCTGAGGCCGGCAATTCCCACGGCGTATTGGTTTTTGTGCTTAGGGGCGCGGCAGGCGTTGCTCGCCTCACATTCCAACGGGTGAGTCGAGCTTTGGGAGAGCGCTCTCTCAAAAAAACCTATGTGATATTCAGCCGAAGTTTTATAAGAGTGATCTGGCCCTCTTTCCACTCGATCAGACTCTGCTACTAAAAAGGAGCCCCGATGCCCCGAAGCGGAAACACCGTTCTTGCCCAGCCGATTTTCAGCGAGTCGAATACCACTCCCGATCCTACAAAGTTTACGACCAAGCATCCGTCGGATTCGCAGGTCTACAAGGAAATAGGCGACCTTTCGAAGAAAGACGTGGTCGGTTTTGACCCATCGCGCGGCCAGCCTCAGAACCTGTTCTCGCTCGCGGATGCGCTTGGCCCTCACGGTAAAGAAGTGACGAAAGCCATCACCAGCGCCGGCAAGATCATTTTTCATTCCGTCGGCGACACGGGCGCATCGAACCAGAAAAAATACGGGAACGAGATTTCCGTTGCCGATCAGCTGACGGCGGACTGCCACAACGCGAACGAGGCGAATCGCCCCGCGTTCCTCTTCCATCTCGGCGACGTTGTCTACAATTTTGGGGAGGCGGATTATTACTACGACCAGTTTTACGATCCCTTTCGGAACTACCCGCTGCCCATTTTCGCGATTCCCGGAAATCACGATTCGTTCATCGTTCCCGGCACGCCGGCCGGCAAGGAACCGCTGACTACGTTCCGGCGCAACTTCTGTGCGTCGCAGCCAGCCGTGACCGCCGAGGCTGGATCGTTGCACCGGACAGCTATGACGCAGCCCGGCGTTTATTTCACGCTGGATGCGCCGTTCGTTCGCATCATCGGACTCTTCAGCAATTCGCTGGAAGATCCGGGAGTTGTTTCAAGCGAGGGCGGCAAGTGGCCCGGCGTGCCCGATTACCAACTCGACTTCTTGACGGATCAGCTGCAGCGAATCAAGTCGGAGAAATATCAGGGGGCGGTTCTGCTAGCCACTCATCACCCTGCCTTCAGTTATGCGCCGCCACCAAAATTGCCCGGTACGGGGGGAAACCACAGCAGCAGTGTGGACATGCTTCGGGAAATCGACGGCGTCTGCAAGAAAGTGGGAGTGTACCCCCACGCTTTTCTTTCAGGCCACGCGCACAATTACCAGCGCTTTGCACGACAGATCACCCTCGGCGGCAAAGCGTATGAGGTCCCATTCATCGTATGCGGTGACGGCGGTCACAACGTGAACCGGCTGGTTCGCGCGAAGAAAGGTCAGGCGCCGCAAGAGCCGCCGTTTGGAATTTCGACCAGCTATCTCGACGTCAAGCCGGCCGTTTCCGCGCAGGATCTGATCCTCAAGCACTACGACGACACCGACTATGGCTATCTGCGCATTCGCGTCGACAAGAAAAGTATCGCCATCGAGTTCCACCAGATCGGGCAATCGTCGCTATTTCAATCCCGCGTGGATATGGTGACGGTCGAACTGGCCACGCATAAGGTGGTCGGAAACTAGCAGGAGAGTTGTTGAGATCCGGACCAGTGGTGAGGCTTGAGCAACTGGACCGTGAGTTTGGTCGCCGTCTCGGATGACAACTGAGCTGTCTCTCTTCGCGTTGCAGCGCAACGGATTTCGGAGTTCAGTTTGTCACCGTGGTGGCACGAGCTTCGCAGCCGTGGAACAGACCGAAAGTGTTACGACGAAAGAGATCTGAATGCGAACGCTGGTCGGGAGAGTCCGACGACGAAGCAAAGTCGGCTTCGTCGTGACTACTAAAATCGTCGGAGAACGCGACAAACGCGTTGTTGACGCGCGGCGGCTTCTGGTAACGTGAGGCTCATGATTGCGTCATCGAAGACGTTGGAGCTTGCGCTGCTCTCGGCCGGCATTCTGGGATTTCGCCACGGCTTCGATTACGATCACATTGCCGCAATCACCGACATCACGAGCCTCGAACCTTCGCGAGCGCGCGGAATGCGCATGGGCCTGCTCTACGTGCTGGGACACGCAGCGACGGTTGCCGTGCTGGGCGCTGCTGTGATCAGTTTCCAACGATCCCTGCCGACGCGAATCGACAATTGGGCCGAGCGGCTTGTGGGCTTAACGCTCGTCGTGCTGGGGCTGTACGTTTTTGGAAGCATGTTGCGGCAGAAGGAGGCGTTCCGGCCGCGATCACGCGCCGCATTGATGATTGGCGGATTCCGCTGGCTGCGTCGGAAAGCGAGGGCGGTTATCAGTCCAGGCGGCGAGGCCGCGGTTGCGGTTGATTGTGAAGATGCGGCCTCCGAACCGTACAGCAAGAGCACCGTGTTCACGATCGGCATCATTCACGGATTGGGCGCGGAGACGCCGAGCCAGCTACTGCTTTTTCTGCTCGCCGCGAATCTTGGTGGCATTGGCCGCGGCTTTCTCGGACTGGGAATGTTCCTAGCGGGCCTGCTGATTATGAATACGTTGATGACGGCGTCTGCAGTCGGCATATTTGGTTTCAGTGCGGCAAAGCCGAAGATGTTGCGCCTGGTGATCGGGCTCACCGCGGCCTACAGCCTGATCGTCGGCACAATTTTTCTGTTTGGGTCTTCAGCGATTCTCCCACCGCTCGGCGGCTGAAGCCTGTCTAGCCAAGAGCTTGCAGCAATCTGTCGATGTCGCTGATGTCATTGAACACAGAGGGCGATACCCTAAGGTAGTTCGGACCCACCCGCACATGCACCTCGCGTTGGCGTAAACGATCGAGAATAGATCGCGAGCGCGACTTCTCCACCTCAAAAGCAAGAAGAGATGAAGTTGATTCAGGCGGGGTCAGCCCTTTGAATCCAAGCCCCGGCATTTCTTCCTGAAGTTTCTCGATCAACGGTTGTCTGTGCGCCTGAATGTTTTGGACTCCGATTCGGCGAATATACGGCAACGATTGACCCAGCGCCATCATGACGCCAATCGCGGGCGTCGAAACTTCAAAATGGCCTCCGGCATCGGTCTTGAGTTGCCATGTGTACGGCGTATCGCCCGGGGGATCTGTCGGCAGAAGATGAGATTCAAGCATCTGAGCTTCGAAGTAGCCGAACTGCGGGCACGAAGTCATCCGATCGATAAGCGACTCTTTGACGAACAGGAAACCAAGCCCAAAGTCCCCCATGAGCCACTTATAACTGGAGCACGCGCAGAAATCCAAGTCGCTCTCACGTACGTCAATGGGAGTGCTGCCCGCGGCCTGCATCACGTCCGCGTAGACATAGGCCCCGTGCGCATGGGCTAGATCGCAGACCAGCTTCAAATCGTGTTGAAAGCCATTGACCATGGAGACGAGCGATATCTCGACGAGTTTCGTTTTCTTGTCGATCGCGCGCTCCATATCGCGGATCTCAATTCTCCAGTCACGCTGCTGCACGATGCGCAGGTCGAGACTATCGCTCCGCTGCAGTTCTCCGAGGTGTAGAAGCGCGCCTTCAAAGTGCAGCGCATCCGTGACGACATTCCCGCCGATACGCGGAATGCCCAAGCCGTTTACGACCAGATTCTCTCCGGCGCTGGTATTCGGGACGAAGCTGATTTCGGATGGCTTCGCATTGATCAGTGCGGCGAATTCGGCCTTAATGTCGACCCTTTGTTTCAGACCAACGCCCGGCTCGGAGCGGAAATCTACGTAGCTTCGCACGGCCTGCGCAGCAACAATCGGCATCGGGTGAGTGAAAGCGGAATTGATGTATGTAACGCCTTGGGGAATCGCGAAGTCGTTCTTGGCAGGAAGAACCGGCGCCGGCGAAGAAAACGGCGGTCGTGATAATAGCTTAGAACTGCCGCCGCGAATCGCCTCTAGCGCTGCGAGGCCACCGAGGCCTGCAAGGAACTTGCGCCGGCCATTCTTCATGAATCACCTCCAAGAATCGCATCGGAGACACAAAGCAAAGATCAGGACGCTCACGGGTTTTGCTATTGGCAGTCCGGGCCGGAGAAGGTGAGCGTCACATCGCTGGTGCTCGCGTCTGAGCCGTTAACGAGCAGGGAATTGGAGTTGATCCGCGCGGGAATTGAGCAATTTGCACGGCCGTGCGCGATCATGCGAGCCGCTGCATGGTCGAGTTCCTCCCACGCCGAGACGGTGTAGTGCGCAGATCCCAGCAGCGTAAATGCGTAGATGCCGCCAGCCATCGGATTTGCAGCGGGATTGTCGCCGCGATCCGCTTTCGCCATCACGAACACCGATCCTGGTGGTTTGCCGTCCTTCCATTCCAAATGCACGCGCAAAACCCGCGTCGGATACTCGTCGCCCAGTTTGAATTTCACCTTTGCGACTTGGCCGTCCGTGGTGATGTCGATGGGCTGCGCGTCGGAAACATTTGGAGTGCCCGGATAGAACGTGCGTGGAAAGGGGGCATTCGGATCGATTCGGTTCGCGCGATTGTAGACGATGATGTATTTGCCGGGCCCGATATGATCGAAAAGGAAAGATCCGGTCGATCCCTGAAAGGTCCACAGGCCGGAGCGGTCAGGCTTGTAGCTGCCGGCACGGTAAAGTTCGAGCGACGCGAGCGGCAGCGGCTTGCCATCAGGACCGAAGACTGTCCCTTCGATCTGGCCAGTGGGAAGCGCGTCGACATTGAATTCATAGCAGGCGCCGGCAGGAATCTTGAACGACGCGAGGCCGCTTACCGTGCCGCGATGGGTGAGTACAGTGCCCGACGGAAGGGCTGCCGTGATCTCGTATTCGCCGGCGTGCACGTCGTAAATCGAGTAGACGCCGTTAGCTCCGGTCGTTGTCGTAAATCGGTCGTAGTGCGAACGCAGCGTAATCGGAACATCGACAAGCGGTTCGTCGGGATCGTCGGGGAGTGCGAGCGTCGGCGGGTCGGCGCGGCGCAAAACGCCGAATACCGAAGCGACGTGGGCGCCGTCGCGAATGGCGCGAAGCTGGGGAAGTAACGCGGTCGCCTGGCTCGCGGGCCGCGTGCCGTTGCATTGCGTGGCGAATAGGCGGTCCTGCGATTCGCGCTGTGCGAAGACGACATATTGTTCGCCGTTGTTGAATCGGAACGCGCAGTCGCCGTCATCGCCGCCGGAGTAGATGTCGATCGCGTCGTTATCGACGCGGCCGAATTGTTCATCGATGCGAAAGTGGTAGCGCAGAATGGGCGTTGCCGTGGCGTCTTGGTTGGCCTTTTGGTTGCCGGAAGTGGGAACTTCAGTGATCTGAGTGACCGTACCGAGAAACACCGTGTCGCCTACATCGAAATGCGGACAGGTTCCTGGCGGCGCTTCCGAACATGCGCAGGCCCAGGAAGCGGCGGGTGCGATCAGCGCGAACAAAACAAGAATCATGGTCCTTCGAAACATGGCCAATATCCTAACGGCCTGCGAAGTGAAAATCGAGAACCGCCGCAAAATTTCTGGGATGCTTCGCGGGCGGCCAAAACAGCCCTGAATCTGCATTGCGCGTAATTTTCTCGGAACCGGTTAAGAGTTGCTACACTGAGGGTGCCTGCCCACCTTCTACCTCAAGGAGTGCACATGAAGAACGCTCAGGTCCTTGCTCTCGTGTCGGCTTTTTTCGTTATCGCTTGCTCGACGACGGCCGATACGCTCGTGCTGAAGAACGGAGACCGCCTGACCGGAACGATCGAGACTGCGACCGGCAAAGAGATCACCTTCAAGACCGACTATGCGGGAGACGTCAAAGTGAAGTGGTCGGACGTTGAGCAGGTCACAGCCGGAGAGTTGTATATAGTCGAAAACAACAAAACGACCGTGAATGGGCCGGTGACTCAGACCAGTGGCGGACTCTCAGTCCAAACAGCAACTGCGGGCACCGTGAACGTGCCGCTCGCTGACGTGGAGATCATCCGCTCGCCGAAGGCGCAACAGGATTACGAGAGCACGCTGCATCCAGGGTGGCTGTCCGAGTGGTCGGGCGGCGGGAACGTGGGATTCGCGCTGGCGCGCGGCAACAGCGACACAACGAACCTGGCGGTCGGATTGAACGCGGGTCGGAAAACGAATTCCGACGAAACGAAGGCTTATTTCTCTTCCGTCTATTCGACCACCGGAGCGATAGCCGGAGGAACCGTAATCGCCAATGAAATTCTGGGCGGCATCCGCTTCGATCGGAATCTGACCCCGAGGCTCTTCGTGTTCGTAGGTGGGGACTTCCTGCACGACGCGTTGCAGTCACTCGACCTGCAGCAGATCTACAGCGGCGGTTTGGGCTGGCATGTCGTCAATCATCCGACCACCACGTTCGACGTGCTGGCCGGCGTGAACTACACGCGCGACAGCTACAGCGGAGCCACGCTTCTCAGCCCCAACACGTCCGTGAGCCAGAGCTTTCCTGCCCTTACGCTTGGAGAAGACTTCACCAAGAAAATCGGCTCCGCGTCGGCTCTCATTGAAGATTTCACCTTTTATCCGGATTTGACTGACACGAGCCAGTACCGCCTGGCCGCGGACGCGGGATGGTCGACGCAACTCAGGAAGTGGCTCGGCTGGCAAGTAACGTTCAGCGACCGGTACATCTCGAACCCACCAATTTTGGGCACGAAGAACAACGATACGGTGCTCTCGACCGGCTTGAAGTTTTCATTCACGGGGAAATAGCGTAGAGGCAAGGAATGGCTCGCAAACGGACAGGGAATAAGGGGCGCAGGAAGTGGTCCGGCAAGGTGAAGACGGATTCGACGCATCCGCCGCCGGGATTGTTCAATGAAAGCGCGTCCAAGATCGCGCGAGCGCTCGCTTCGAAGAGGGTGTCGCCGAAAGGACCCGGCTCCGGGATGCGAATGCTCACGTTTTACATCAACCGTGCCGGACACAATTTGAGCAAGTCGCGGCGGGCGGAACTTGAGCGCGCAAAAGAACTGTTGAAGAAGCGGGGCCACTCCGGTAGCCGCTCAAGAACGAAAAAGCGGAATTAGGCGGCTCCGCAAACGGGAGGGGGAGTTACTCCCCGTCTTCGCGACGAATCTGATTTCGAATCGTCGGTGAATCACCAGTTGTTCGGTTGAGGGTCGGTAGCCACCGCGCTCGCGATTCGTCCCGGTGTCAATTGCTGCCAATGGACGCGGAACTCGCAGCATTCACTAACGACTGGATCGCCGGAGCCACCACTATGAATACGTCGGCTTGCGGATCCTGAGCCTTCTGGATCATGGCCAGCGTTTGCGTCGTCCAATCGGCGGACGGTTTTTCTGCTCGATCGATGAAGTCGAGTGCTTGGACTCCGGCCGCACCCAATGCGGAGAGATTCTGCGACACCGGCGTGAGCTCCTTCAGGACAGCGGATTTTGCAATCAACGGCTCGAGCTGCGAGTCATTGTCGCGCCACAGGATCATCTGATTGCGAACCGCGGTTTCGGTTTTGCGGTCCGCAAGGTTTCCTGCGATCAGCGCATTCACAGTGTCAACGAAATCCCGCGCCGGTTCGCTTTCCGGCTGGACCGCGTCCACCAGGCGGTTCATCGGTGTCAGCGCGGTTTCCCTCGTTTGATCCTCGTGGTCAGTATGCTCGCGCCCATCCAGGCCGACGGGGCGCACCGCATCAGCGAGCACGCGGAGCGCGGCCACGTCATCGCTGCCCACCATGCGTCCGAGCATCGCACTCATCTCAGACCGGTGCCGGATACCGAGCAGTTCCAGCCGCCAACTGACGTTTTCGAGCCTGCGATACATGCTCGCAACGTCTTGAGTTTCCGCCTGTGGCGACCACAGCCGTTCAGCAACAGCCGCCGCCCGCGGCCATAGGCGTGAGTCCACATTGTCCGGCGTCAGAAACTCGGCCCATTGGCAAGCTTCACCGCCAAGGATTCGCGATTTTTCTTCCGGAGTAAGACTTGCCGCATCGCCCGACAGGGGGTCGACGGCGTAATGTTCCGCGGCAGTTTGCATGTGGTCGAGGTAATAGCCGCTTGAGAGCAGGCCGCGATAACCCTGCTTCGCGGCGGCCGCCAGAGAATCGGGACCGCGCCACGACTGGATCACAATGTCGTTCGGCATGCCCGGACTCAGGATTTCGTCCCACCCGATCATGAACTTGTGGTGTTTGGCCACAAGCTTCTGCACGCGCACGGTGAAATACTGTTGAAGCTCTTGCGTGTTCTTCATGTTGTGCTCGCGCATAAAGGCCTGAACTTTTGGATTTGCGCGCCACTGCTTGCCGTTCACTTCGTCGCCGCCGATGTGGAAGTACTGGTCCGGAAAGAAGTCCGCCATTTCACCGATGAATTTGTCGAGGAACTTGTACGTCTCGTCGCGCGTCGGATCCATGGCCTGATCGAAGATGCCGAAACGACGCTCGATTGCATAGGGCCCCGGACCGCTGGAAAGCTCCGGATACCCAACGAACCACGAGGTCGCGTGGCCGGGCATGTCGAATTCCGGGACGACTCGAATGCCTCGATCGGCGGCGTAATCGATGAGAGCCTTCATTTGGTCCTGCGTGTAATAGTTACCGTCGGACCCAAGTTCGGTGAGTTTCGGAAATTCCTTGCTCTGCATGCGAAAGCCTTGATCGTCGGAAAGATGCAGGTGAAACACATTCAGCTTCACCACGGCCATGCCGTCCACGGCGCGATACAGAGCGTCCATTGGAATGAAATGCCGGCTGACGTCTATCATCAGCCCGCGCCAGGGAAATCGCGGCGCATCTTCGATGTGCACGGCTGGTGCGGCGAACCCATGGGACGTTGCTTCGACCAGTTGGAGAAAAGTCTGGAGGCCGCGAAGGATGCCGAGCGTCGTCGGCGCAGTGAGCGTCGCAGCGGATGGGCTGATGTCGAGCGTGTAGCTTTCGTCCTCACCCAATTGCGCGTACTGCTTGCTCGCGCGGACGGCACTGACGGTCAGCGTCGCGGGGCCAGTCGATCCCGGCGCGAGCCCAACTGGAATGCCCGTTTCAAGGGCGAGATGCGCCACGAAGCGTTGCAAGGCGCTATCGATGCGCGCGTCCTGAACGCCTTTGTTCGCCACAGAGAAATTCGTCGTGATCACGAGCTGGCCGTTTCCGAGCTGGAATTTCGCCGGCAGCGGCATCACGTTCAGCTGCGGTTGTGTTGGAGG
>JBOGNK010000084.1:0-2130 GCA_050747085.1 Candidatus Acidiferrales bacterium | reverse complement strand
CCTTTGTCGGCTTCTTCAGTATTCATCGCAAAGTGTCCTTTCGTCCCCGCCATCCTCGTCGGCAGCGCGAAGCGGGTTAAATTGCGCTGGACGCGGCCGGGCGTAGCGACCGCGTTTCGGAAAAACACGGTCAGTTGACTTCCAGCGAAAACGATTCGCTCGGCTTTGTGGCCGCGATCACTTGCGACACGAACGCATCGGCGTCGAGGCCGTGAAGTGTGGCGAGTTCGCGGGCAACGTCTTTCCACGCCGGCGAACGCCGCGAGTTTTTCTTCGCGTCTGCTATGTGGACGCCGGGTTGCACGCTCGCGCCAGCAAGAAGCCGCGTGAGCACGTCTGATTCTTTAGCGCTCACGCACTTCTCGATTTCGTTCTGGACGTTGCGGAGTTCGATCAGATCAATGAGTTCTTGTTGGGTGATCGTCTTTGCTGCGGGATCAGCTTGCGGGATGCTTGGGAGTGCCGCTATCTTGAATGAAGCCATTGCGTCCTCCTTGTTAGGTCGCTTTGGTTAGGGGCGCGGTCGGTCTAGCCACCGAGCGCGCCCCGCTTTTCTGACGCATAATCTACGCCGCGCACGCTCCTTTTGTCAAGTTCTTACTTTCCGGCTGTTTGAGAACCGGACGGACGGACAAACCCGCATGGACAGCGGTTTGTTTTGGGTGAGAAACGGTGTGAATTGTAGCGCGGACAGCGAGGGAATCGACGAGGTCTGCCTGGTGATAGCGGCATCTGGGAAACGCGCTTAGATTTCGGCACGCTGGCCCATCGTTTGCGACCGAGATTCGACGCCAATTTTACGCGTTCCGATTTTGGGACGTGCTTCCAGCGAAGCCTGGCGAGTGCAGCGCCGACCTTCTTTTTTCGTCTTGATCTGGCCGCCATCGAATTGTGAAGTATACCGCGAGTTTGGGAATGTCAAAAGAATGCGTCTATTGATTGAGCTTGTGAGTTTTCAGGAGATCATCCGTGGTCGATGCCAAACATCGCTCTGCGCTCTACGAGGCAATGGAAATTCGACTCAGCGAGAAGGTGCCGGAATTCGTGAAAATGGCGAAGGCGACTGAACCTCAGCTAATCGTAATGCACCAGGAAGCTTTTGCCGCCGATTTGCAAGACGAGGAATTAATGCTTCTCGGCATGGCGATCAAGTTGGCTGGCCACTATGGGAAGGAAGTGCGGGTTATCGCCGCGTGACAAGCTGCTCGGCGAAGTCCCCACCGTCCAGAAGCTCCACTGAGGTGGGAAATTCCGGCTCTGAAAAGTCGGGGTTTGTATCGGCGTCCGGGAAGTGGTTTTTGCCACGGGCGAGAAGCCGACGCGCAATATTCGCCTCGTGTCGCCCGGCTGAACTTTCCAGAAAAGCGAGTCGCCGTCGCTCCGCGTTGCGCTCACACTCGATTCGCGCGCAGCACGCGCGGCAGATAAAACGCGTCGCTGAAGTCACTCCCGCAGGCGCGTCAATCGGGTGGTCCTGACACTGGGAGCAGTACAGAAGTGCGACGGATTGTGAATCAGGCGAGAAACTGGAAAACGTAATGGGAGCCATTTTGCGGACCTCACATGAAGGAATGAGACTTACCACGCAAACGCGGACAAACTCCCCTGCTAAGCTGCTTGGTTTGTAGGGGCTGCAACCATGCTTTTTCCGGTCTTAGCCGACCGGTTCATCGATGCAGCTTGCTTCATGCGTTTTCGGAGATTTCGCCGCGCGCCGTGATCGATCACAGCACCATCGCGGCAAAGTTCCGAGCACCATTCGCCAGCTTCGCCGCGTCGCGTGAAGCGAACAGCACCGAGAATCTTTCGGCATTTGTCGCACGCCTCGTTCGCGCGGACGCCGTGCTCGCGAAGATCGGTTTGCTGGCAGGGAGTGAGTTGCATCGATCACGCCGCTTCAGGGACGTAATCGATTGAAATGTCGGCCGGCCCTGCCGTCGAAGTTGTGACGGACAGCGCCGCTCCCGCATCGCCTTCCCAGCGCATTGCGCCAAACGCGACCGTTCCTGCCACCGCGAATTCAAAAATCTTACGGTTGCCCGCACTGAAAGACAGGGTAACTTTATCGGCCGCCTCTGCCGTGATGGTCATGCCGATGACAACTATTTTCGAGGTCGCTTGCGGTGCCGG
>JBOGNK010000083.1:0-11610 GCA_050747085.1 Candidatus Acidiferrales bacterium | reverse complement strand
GCGAGGAAGCGCCCGCCCCGCAACTCGGCGTTCCTGAAATCACGCCGCGCGAACTGAAATCGCGCCTCGATCGCGGCGACGACCTTTTCATTCTCGACGTTCGCGAGCCGCACGAATACCAGATCTGCAATCTCAACGGCCATCTGATTCCGCTCGGCGATCTTCCGAGTCGCGTCAGCGAGCTCGACAGCTCTCGCGAAATCATTGCCCACTGCCGTAGCGGCAAGCGTTCTGCCGAAGCCACTGCCTTCCTTCAGAAAGCTGGTTTTCGCAAGGTCCTGAACCTGAAGGGTGGTATCCTCGCGTGGTCGGACGAAGTCGATCCCGCTGTTCCGAAGTACTAACCGCCTGCATTGTTCGCTGTCGGAAGCACCGGGATCGAATGCTCGTGCGCATCGTCGCGCGTATCCCAGGAGGATTGAATTGCCAGACATGAAGATTACCGTTCGGCCCAACGGCCCGTATCGCGTCGAAGCGCCCATCGGATCGGTCGAACTCGTCGACGCCAACGGCGTTCCCTTCGATCTCGGCGCCAAAGTGAAGGACGGAAAACTCGCATTTTCCCTTTGCCGATGCGGCGGCTCTGTCACCAGGCCTTTTTGCGACGGCACACACAGCAAGATCGGCTTCCAGGGCGCCGAAGCCGCTGTGCAAGCCTCTGATCAGCAAAAGCCCTAAGCATGCCGAGGCCTGGGCTTCCAGGGTCGTACCCCCAATACCTGCTCGGTAACTTTTCTACGCATATCGTAGTTCCGTCCTAGTACCCGCCAGTACTAAATCAGCCGGTTCGGTCATCGTTCTATTCCCTATCCCTAGCATAAACAATCGATTAGATAGTACTAGAACTACATCGCGCTCAGGCACGCTACTTGCATTAGAAATACCGGGATCGGTGTTCCCGTCGGCGTTCGGGTGTACTCAGTCGTCGAACGGAGCACCTGGGGGAACTGTGGGCTCTTCGGCTACTTTCTGGAGTCAGCTAAATCGATTCCGAGCAGTTCTGCTCGGAATGATCGTGCTCGGCGCCGTCTTGATCTGTCTGGTCGTCGTTCGCGGCTCGACGTATGTCGCCGACCCGCTCTTCGACACCTACCTCGAGATGGGCGGCAGCCTCATCGCGTTCACCTTCGCGGCGAACGCCTTGGTCCGCTTCCGCGGCACTCATGACCGCATCTCCCTGATCCTCGCCTTCGGATTCGTCCTGGCTGGGCTGATCGAAGCCGGCACCAGCATGACGTTCTACCGCGGGATGCCAACGACGCCCGTTTCCGGGGGCCACATCTCCGTCGCATGGCTCGCCGGCCGCACGCTCCTGGGAGTCGTGCTGTTGGCCGCGCTGGCGGTTGAAAATCGCGTTCCCGTGTCGCGGGATCCCGGCAAGGAAATGGCGGTCGCCACTCTGATTGTTGGCGCGGTCGCCTATTTGACCAGCGTCTTCTATTTCATGCTCCCCGCGCCGCCGAAGATTCATCCCGACGCGATTATCCCGCGCCCATGGGACTTGGTTCCCGCCGCAATTTACGTTGCTGCGGCCATCGGTTATCACTGGCGTTTGCGCCGCGCAAGTACGTCCCTTGACCGCGCGCTGTATTTCGCCGCGATCCTGAACGTTCTCTGCCACGTCACGATGAGCCAGTCGCAGCATGTGCTCGACGCGCCCGCCACCGTGGCGCACGTCTTCATGGTGCTCAGCTATGTCGTCGTCTTGGGCGGCACGCTGCTCGACAACGCTCAGCTGTTCGATCAGGTCAGCAAGCTCGCCTTGTCCGATCCGTTGACCGGTCTTGCAAATCACCGCCGCCTGTTCGAAATGCTCGAAGGGGAATTGCAGCGCTCTCGCCGCACGGGGCGCAGCTTCGCACTGCTCCTCTTCGATCTCGATGGCCTGAAGAAAATCAATGATAAATACGGCCACCTGACCGGCAGCCGCGCCATCAAGCGCCTCGGCTTCGCTTTGCGCAGCAATAGCCGCGCTATCGACACGCCCGCACGCTACGGCGGCGACGAATTCGCGGTAATTCTCCCGGAATCAGGTGAGAAGGAAGCCAAGCACGCCGCCATCCGCATCTGCGAGCAGCTCGCAAACGACGGTGAAGAACCCGCCATTTCCGTCAGCGTCGGAATGGCGATTTATCCGATGGACGGCACGACAATCGAAAAACTGCTGTCCTCGGCTGATAAGGCACTCTACAGCATGAAGGGCCGTGGCGATAAGAAGCTGAAGTTCCGCCACGCCGCGGCTTGTTTGTAGCAGCCTGTTTCCAGCAACGATGTCGTCCAGCCCATCTCTCTGAGAAGGGCCAAAGCAGCAGGACGACAAACTGAAAGCACAAACTTGGGGGAGGCGAAATGCCTTTTGGGATGGGGGTCCCAAAATCAATCTCTTTTCAGCGCCGCGAAACGCGCGTTCCGATGGAAGTAGGCGTGCAAATATCCGGTCACGACACGCTTCCAGGCTCGGAGACAACCTTCACTGAAAACGTCAGCGCGCGGGGCGCCCGCGTGTTCAGCAATCGCCGTTGGAAGCTGAACGACCGGATCACGGTCGCGACTCTCACCGGCTCGTTCCGTGCGGCCGCACGAGTCGCCTATTGCCAGAACATTCCGGAACACGGATTCGCCGTGGGTGTGGAATTCATCGAACCCGGCGGCAACTGGATCGTCGGAAATGCCGCCTCTTTCGTGGGCGCCGCTGTCACCGGCTGACGCGCGCCGCAGATTTTCGCCGGCGGGTTGTCTCCGCGCCAGCTCCATTGCAAACGCTTGCTGCCTGCCCGTCGTGGGCGTGCACCCGTTTCGAAAGAACCAACATTTCGGGAAGCCTTTCGTGTCAGGGTATGACTTTTATCGTGACGTGCGAACGGCAGTATGCCGACTCGCGTAGCGAAGCGTTCGGGTTTGGGTCGTTTATCCCACCGCGCACAACGACTTCAACCAAAAATAGAAGCGCCGGAGGCGCGATTGTATTTAGCCCGGCACGCCAGTGCCGGGAAAAAGAAAGGGCATCATTCGATTGGAAGCGCGGGGCTTCAGCCCCGCGAAAAGTACTCCCCATTTCTTACGGGCTTTAGCCCTGGAACCATCAAATCTCGTACCGTTCCGCGAAACAACTTTCTACTGCACAAATCCCACATTCGGCTCTGGCATGCCCGCCGGCCCTTCCGGCAGCGTCCCAAACTGCGCTTCGAAGCGCGAAATATTCTCCTGCAGCGCCCGCATCAGCCTCTTTGCGTGCGACGGGCTCATGATCATGCTCGCCACCAGTTTTCCCTGCGGCACGGTGGGAAACATATAGATGAAATTCAGCGTGAATTCCTCGGCGTTATGATGAACCACCACCAGGTTCGAGTACTGCCCTAATAGCTCCTTCTCATCCGCCTTGATCTGCATCTGCTGCTGCTGTTGTTGTGCTTTCGGCGCTTCCGCCATGGCTGCTCCCTTCGTCCCCGCTCGTAAATATAGCAGACCCGTCATGAACCGGGTGCGGTTCCAGGCTGCGCGGCGGTTCTACGGAAGGGTTTCTAGCTCCGTGGAGAGCGCCAATGAACTCACTCTCGACGACACAATCCACTGCGCGAAATGCAGGATTACGAATACGCCGAAAACGTTCGCTGCAAAAGAGATACGGATTACAAGTTCTTGCATGATCAGCCAAAACACAGGGCGCGTCTCGTCCAGGATCACTGTGACCGAGGGCAATGTCAGAAAGAAGACAAGCCAAAAGACGTATGACGTGGCATCGAGGAGCTGTTTGACACTTGCGCAACGAACACGGGCCGCCCCCGCAAGCGAACGCCGAAGGTGCATCGCGGCTTCACGCTGGCTCTCTTTCCCAAAGGACCTCAACTGCAGCAGCGTTATCCCCAGCATTGAAAACGTGTAAACACCTACGACAGAAAGCGCCAGAAAGAAGAGCTTGAGCAGCATGGGTATCTGTCGCCAGATTGACCAAACGCCATATGAGTAGAGCATGGCTGTTTTAGACACCGCCGCTTCTCTGCTTGGGTAAAATTATTTTGAGCGACTAGAACGCCGAGGCAAGCAATTGCATTCAGGGAAATTAGCGAGCAGTAATTTCCGTTGCCCAATTTTGAATTTTCGACGAGTTTCTTGACCGGACGACAGAAGCCCTGCTATTTTGGTAGATTATGCTGGGTGTATTCCAATCAGCCTGGCGTGTGCCTCCCTGTATGGAGGCGTCCTGACAGCTATGGGTCTGAAGAAAATCATCGTCCGGGGAGCTCGCCAGCACAATCTCAAGAACATCAACCTCGAAATCCCCCGCAACACGCTGACCGTCGTCACCGGCCTCTCCGGCTCGGGCAAATCCTCCCTGGCTTTTGACACCCTTTACGCCGAGGGCCAGCGCCGCTACGTCGAATCGCTTTCCGCCTACGCCCGCCAGTTCCTCGACCAGATGGAGCGCCCGGACGTCGATTCCGTGGAAGGCCTCTCTCCGTCAATCGCCATCGAGCAGAAAACCACCAGCCGTTCCCCGCGCTCTACCGTCGGCACCATCACCGAAATTTACGACTACCTGCGCGTCGTCTTTAGCGCCATCGGAACGCCGCACTGCCCGAAATGCGGCAAGCCCATCACCCGCCAGTCCACTGAGCAGATCGTCCAGACCGTCATGTCGCTCAAGCCCGAAGAGCGCGTCATGGTCCTCGCCCCGGTCGTTCGTGGCCGCAAGGGCGAATACAAAAAGGAATTCGAGGATTACGCGAAACAGGGATACGTCCGTGCGCGCGTTGACGGCGAAATGATGAACCTCGACGATCCCATCCCGCTCGACCGCCGCAAGAATCACACTGTCGAAATCGTCGTCGACCGCCTCTTGATGAAGAACGGCGTCACACAGCGCCTCGAGCAATCCATCGAGACCGCGCTGAAGCTCGCGGGCGGCCTCGTCACCATCGCAGTCATCGGCGGCGAAGAAACGGTCTACTCCGAAAAGCTGGCCTGCGCCGATTGCGGCATTTCCGTTCCGCAACTCGAGCCCCGCTCCTTCAGCTTCAACTCGCCCTATGGCGCATGTCCCGAATGCAACGGCCTCGGCTCGAAATACGATTTCGATCCCGCGAAAGTGATCGTCGATTGGACGAAACCCCTGTTCGAAGGCGGCCTCGGTCCTGGCTCGGGTTCCGCATTCCTCCAGCGCACGCTGCGAATAGCGGCTGAAGCCTATAGCTTTGACCTCGACACGCCGTTTGAGAGTCTCTCGCGCAAAGTTCAGAACCTGATCCTGCACGGCAATCCCGAAAACGGCGGCTCGAAAAAGACTCTGAATTTTCAGGGCGTGATGGGACATCTCGAAGCCAGCCTCAGCGAGTCCAGTTCCGACACCTATCGCGAATGGCTGACGCAGTACATGTCGCCCGCTCCCTGTGCCGCTTGCAACGAACGCCGCCTGCGCCCCGAAAGCCTCGCCGTGAAAATCGCCGGCATGTCGATTGGCGACTTCACCTCGCTGCCGCTAACCGAAGCTCGCGAAGCAATCGGCAAGATTCGCAGCCAGCTCAAGCTTCGCCAGCGGAAAATCGCCGACCGCCCCCTCAGCGAAATCGCCGAACGCATCGATTTTCTTCTCGCCGTCGGGCTTGGCTATCTCACGCTCGACCGTTCAGCCGCCACGATTTCGGGCGGCGAAGCGCAGCGCATTCGTCTTGCCACACAGATTGGCTCGCGCCTGCGCGGCGTTCTGTACGTTCTCGACGAGCCTTCAATCGGCCTCCACGCTCGAGACAACGGCCGTCTGCTTGGCACTCTCGAAACTCTCCGCGACCTCGGCAACACAGTCCTCGTCGTCGAACACGACGAAGAAACCATTCGCCGCGCGGATTACGTCGTCGATCTCGGTCCGGGCGCAGGAAACGCTGGTGGCCATCTCGTCGCGATCGGTACGCCTGAGGAAGTGGCGGCAAATCCGAATTCCCTCACGGGCCAATATCTCTCAGGCGCCGTGAAGATTCCCGTTCCCGAAACGCGCCGCGCAAAAAACGGCAAAGCGATCACGATTCTCGGCGCGCACGGCAACAACCTGAAGAATATCGACGCGACGATTCCGCTCGGCCTGCTCACCGTCGTCACCGGCGTGTCCGGCTCGGGCAAGTCCACTCTCGTCAACGACATTCTCTATCGCGCGCTCGCCGCGAAAATCTATCGTTCGATGGCCAGGGCCGGCGAGCATCGCGCCATTACCGGCATCGAGCACATCGATAAAGTAGTCCAAATCGATCAGGCACCCATTGGACGCACGCCGCGCTCGAATCCCGCCACGTACACCGGCGTCTTCGCCCCCGTTCGCGACCTGTTCGCCATGCTGCCCGAATCGCGCGAACGCGGCTACAGGCCTGGCCGCTTCAGCTTCAATGTCAAAGGCGGTCGCTGCGAGGCGTGCCAGGGCGACGGACAGCGCCGCATCGAAATGAATTTTCTCCCCGACGTCTACGTCACCTGCGAGGTCTGCCGCGGCAAGCGCTACAACGCCGAAACGCTAGCCGTGAAGTACAAGGGCCATTCGATTTCCGACCTGCTCGACATGCCAATTGAAGAAGCGCTGAAGATAATGGAAAACATCCCGGCCATTCAGCAGAAGCTGCAAACGCTCGTCGACGTCGGCCTCGGATACGTGCAGCTCGGCCAATCTGCAACAACTCTCTCCGGCGGCGAAGCCCAACGCACCAAGCTCGCGCGGGAACTTTCACGCCGCCAGACCGGCCGCACCGTCTACATTCTCGACGAGCCGACCACCGGCTTGCATTTCGATGACGTCAAAAAACTTCTCGACGTGCTCAACCGTCTAGTCTCGCTCGGCAACACAGTGCTCATCATCGAGCACAATCTTGATGTGATTAAGCAAGCCGACTACATCATCGATCTCGGCCCCGAAGGTGGCGATGAGGGTGGCCGCATCGTCGCGCAAGGCACGCCCGAAGAAGTCGCGCGCGTCAAAAAATCCTACACAGGACAGATTCTTGCTCGGGCATTGAACGGCCACGTCACACCGAAAAGCTCCCCCGTCGCTTCATCAGCATCAGACGCGCCAAGCTCGCCCGTCACGCCGGGCGAAGCAGATGGCGACCCGAAAGCTGGAAATGGAACCGCCTCCGCTCCCGCCGCGCCGGAACCGGCCTCTCAATGAGCTCGCCGACCGAGCCGCCCGATCCGAATGACCCGAATGACCCGAATGATGATCCAAACGATTCCCGCGCAGATCTGAGCGATTCACTCGGCACTCGGCAAACCGCGCCAGATTCCAGCCCCGCAAGCCCTTTATCCGAATCATCCAGCACCGTCCCATTCGACGGCACGATCCGTTCCCGCAATTCCTTCGCGGATGCGGAGGCGCCCACTCTTGGCCCCGGCTACCCGCAAATGCCGCCGCTTGACTGGCAATCCTTCGACGGCCGCTCAACCCGTTTCCTCGATCCCGACCTGCGCGTTCCATGGGGTTGGCTCGATCTGCTCCTGCTCGCGATCGTCTACATCGGAGCGACCGTAATCTCCACAATCCTGCTCGCGATCTTCTTCGCTTCGCGTGGCATCCAGTGGAACGCGATCCAACACTCTCCGCGCGCGTTCGGATTTTTTGTCGTCGCCGGCCAGATCTTCATCTACATCGCCCTCTTTCTCTACCTTTGGTTACAAGCCCGCGTCCGTTTTCACGCGCCGTTCTGGAGCACCTTCGGCTGGCACAAACTCGAGCCGAGCCGTTGGCCGCGTCCCATCGCATGGCTCGGATTTATCGCGCTCGGCTTCGTCCTCTCCGCTTCCGTTCAACTGGTTTCCGTCGCGTTTCCGCCAAAAACAAAACTCCCGATCGAGACTTTGATGCAGAACCGCGACGCGGCTCTCGCACTCATGGCAATGAGCGTTCTTCTTGCCCCCGTCGTCGAAGAAACCATTTTTCGCGGCTTTCTCTATCCCGTCGCGGCGCGCAGTTTCGGCGTTTTCGCGGGCATCATCGTAACTGGAACAATCTTCGGCCTGCTTCACGCCGAACAGCTGTGGGGCGGCTGGGCGCAGATATCGCTTCTCGTAGTCGTCGGAATCGTCTTCACCTGGGTACGCGCCGCCAAACGCACCGTTCTCGCCAGCTATTTCCTCCACGTCAGCTACAACTTCCTCATCGTTCTCACCGGCCTCCGCTCCCTCCACAGATAGGGTGGAAGCCCCGGACTTCAGTCCGGGGAGCGCGTCCCGCTTTGGTGTTTCGGGACGCGCGAAACGCCACCCCAGACAAGTTTAAGAAAAAAATGCCGGGCTTCAGCCCGGGCCGCCCTGCAACGCTCCGATATATTTAGCCCCGCAAGGGGCGACAGACTGTAGCCCACGGCGCAAGCCGTGGGATGCGACACCCGAAACGCCTCAGCCCGCGAAACAGGCGCAAGAATCTTTACCCACGAAATCTCTCAAACCCGACTCGGCGTTCTTTACTCCTTTGGATTCGTCCGGGACCGTTGACCCGCGTTTCACCCGCGACCGCCAAATCCGCATCTAATCAAATAGGAGGTGCAACATGAGAAAAACGGCCCTCCTTTGCTCCACGGCCGTCCTGACTGCCCTGCTCTTTGCGGTTTCCTCGTTCGCTCAGGACGCGACCACCGCGCGCGCATCCAGGCCAAACGATCCGCCCACTGTTCCCATCACCACCGTCGTCACCGCGCTAGGTCCGAATTTCACCGCGGCGCTCGTAATCTCGAAAGACGATATCGCGGTCTACAGCAACAACACTCGCATCAACGTCGCCTCATTCGAGCCGGCGCGCGGCGCGAAAGCCGGCATGCAACTCGCGCTGCTGATTGACGACGATGTCAGCCCCACTGCACTCGGCTCCCATTTCAGCGAGATTAAAAGCTTCATCCAGGCGCAACCTCCGACGACGGAGGTCGCCATTTACTACGCGCAATCCGGTACCGTCCGAGCCGCCGCCGAATTCAGCTCCGACCACCAAGCTGTCGCGAAAAAGCTCCGCGTGCCCCTCGGCAAGTTCGCCGGCGCGTCACCCAGCGTCTATCTCTCGTTGAAAAGTCTCGTCGATCGTTGGCCGCATAACGACATGCGCCACGAAGTTGTAATGATCGCCAGCGGCGTCGATCGCCTGCATCCCGGGCTTCAGGATCCTTATCTTGACCAAGCCATCGAGCACGTCCAGAAAGCGGGCGTGATCGTCAACACGATCTATACGGGTGGTTTCCGGCTCGCTCAATCGATGGTCCTTCAGCAAAACGCCTGGCGAAATCTCTCGCAGGTAGCAACCGATTCCGGAGGCCAGCAGTTCTTCCAGGGATTCGAAACGCCGGTCAACTTCATGCCCATCTTCCACAAGCTGAACATCCAATTCGGCAATCAGTATCTTCTGACCGCCGATATGCCGCAGCCTTCAAAAGGCAAAGGACAATTCAAACCCATTCGCATCAGGACCGAACAACGTAACGTACACCTTTCCTACGCGCCTCAACTATGGGTCCGCGGCCCCAACTCCGAACCAATATCCAACGCGAAGTCCGGCTCTTGAAGTCCGGCTCTTAGAGTCCCGGCGCTCCCTGCGTTTCTGCTATGATTCGCCTACCTCGCGGGTCAGTTTGAATTCAAACCTGACTTGAGAAAGCCGTTAAAATTCAAACTGTACCCACTGCCAATATCTCGCGTGTGCGGGAAGCCAAACAGGTGTAGTGTAGACGGCAACTTTCCCTTCACTTGGGCCCGTCTCGGTTCTAGAGGTGAATGATGACTGCGCGCCGAATCATGTTCTTGTATGTTGCTGTCACTCTGTTTGCCACTGTACCCTCGGCTCGCGCACAATCCGCCGCTGGTCTAGGATCGGATACGACTTCAGCTTCTCAGTCGGCGCAGCCTGCGCCGGCGCAATCGTCGCCGGTGGCTGCCGCGAATCTTCCAGGAACTCCGGCCGTGTACCATCGTCCTTCCGAGCGGGAGAAGCTTCGCAACTTTGCTTTCGACACGTTCGGACCGTATCCGATCCTCACAGCCGCAACAGCCGCGGGCATTCAGCAGGCCTACGGAACGCCCCCGGAATGGGGCCAGGGATGGGGAGCGTACGCCGATCGATTCGGCAGCAACTACGGGATCCAATTCATCACAACATCCACCCGCTACGCGCTTGCGGAGGCGTTTCACGAAGATACGCTCTACTACCGCTGCTCCTGCACCGGGTTTTTCCCTCGGCTCGGCCATGCGCTGCTCTCCACCGTAACGGCGCGCCACGGCGAGGATGGACACTATTTGTTTTCGTTGTCGGCCCTGGGTTCGCCCTACGCTGGCACGATGGCAGCAACCTTGGGTTGGTATCCCAGCCGCTATAACGCGATGGACGGGTTCCGCATGGGCACTTACAACCTTGCCGCTGCCGCGGGTCAGAACGTCGCGCTGGAATTTATTTATGGCGGGCCTCACACCATGTTGGGGCGATTCCGAATTCTTCGGAGCCACACGAGCAGCGACCCCGATAATCCATAACCGCATACGGTTTTCGATTTTCAAATTTTCGATTTTCGATTGTCGAATGTCAATTTTCGCTATTCTGATTCTTCGAAGGCGCGGGCCTGCCCGCCGTAGCCAGTTTCATTGGCGGAGGCAGGAACTCTCAACTTTGAACTAGCCTTCCTTATACTATGACAAATACTGTACCCCTCTGTTATCATGCGCCCGGAAAATCGCACCATGGGCGGCAAAGGACCCGGCCACAAATCGCCTCGCGCTCGCCAGGCGCGTCTCATCAACATTCAAAAGGCTCGTGCCGCGCGACGTCGCGCTCCGCTTCCCTGGCGCAGCGGCCTCGAATCCCGCGTCATCGAGCAGCTCGTCTGGCAATGGTGGCGCTCTCCCGCGCCGAAGTGGCCCGCCCTTCGCGTCGCCCGCCTGCTCGACGTCAGCCACACCTGGGTCAACAAACTCGCCAAACGCTTCGCCGCCGACCCCGACCGCTTCCGCCGCCGCTACGCTCCGTTTCCTCCCGCCACTCTCGATAAGCTCGATCGCGCCCGCCAGGAAACTGCTTGGCATCGCCAGCACGGCCGCCTTCGCGGACCCATCCGCCTCCGCCGCGTCCGCTACACCCTCCAGGGCAAAACCCGCACCGCCCGCCTCCCCACTAAATCCTCCCTCAATTCCTCCAATCGGAATTCTCCTCCTTCAACACTCGTCTGCGATATTCCCGCCTGGGCATGAGCGTTTGCGCCTGCCCGGAAATTGTCATCCCGAACCCAGTCCCGCGTTTTGTGCGGAAATGTTCACTTGCGAGTATCTTTTGAGGGTGCCCCTACGCTCGGTTTGGGAGTGGGGCAGTTGGTTTGCGGTTCTAGCCACGCCGACGGGGCGGGTGGCCCACTCTCTCACACTTCAACGCGGGTTAGTGCTGTTGGTTTTGAGGGTGCTCCACGCTCGGTTCTTGAGCGTGGGTCTTTGCGGACTTTCTTTTCAGTCCACGGGGTCAATCCGGATCAGCACTTCACCGCGTCTTTGGTAAAAGGCGTAGCTGCTCCACGGCCAGTGTTTTGGATCGGCCACCAGACCTCGCTTGAGCGGATTGGCATGCATGTAGGCGAGCTTCTCAATTTTCTTTTTTCGACTCCACACATTGAAATC
>JBOGNK010000082.1:0-3217 GCA_050747085.1 Candidatus Acidiferrales bacterium | reverse complement strand
CCGCGACGCTCACGGAAGAGGGCGTCTCGAAATGCGAACGATTGCTGAATCTTGGGAACCTGTACGATCCGGCAAACATGGAGATCATCCACCACGTGTATCAGGGGCTGCGCGCGCACACGCTGTTTACGCGTGACGTGGATTACGTGGTGAAGGAAGGCGAAGTCATAATTGTGGATGAATTCACCGGTCGGCAGATGCCGGGACGGCGCTGGTCCGACGGATTACACCAGGCGGTGGAAGCGAAAGAAAACGTCAAAATCGAACGTGAGAACCAGACGCTCGCGACGATCACGTTCCAGAATTATTTCCGCATGTATAAGAAGCTTTCCGGCATGACCGGCACGGCGGAAACGGAAGCCCCCGAGTTCCACAAAATTTATGGTCTTGATGTGGTTGTGATTCCCACGAACAAGACGCTGATCCGGATCGAGAATCCGGACATCGTTTATCGCACGGAGGCGGAGAAATTCGACGCGGTTGTGAACGGCGTGATTCAGGAGGACGGCACGCGCACCGCCGGTATCCGTCAATATTACGAAAGCGGCCAGCCCGTGCTGGTGGGCAGCATCTCGATCGAAAAATCGGAAGTAATCGCCGAGCTGCTGAAGAAGGGCGGAATTCCGCACCAGGTTCTGAACGCGAAGCAGCACGAGCGCGAAGCAACGATCGTTGCTCAGGCAGGACGCAAGGGAGCGGTAACGGTTTCGACCAACATGGCGGGACGCGGAACTGACATCCTTCTCGGCGGCAACCCGGAGGCCATGACTCGGCAGTATTGCCTGAAAAACAAGATCGCAATCCCATACGCGCCGCCATCCGCTGTGATCGGCGCACCAGCCCCGGCTCCGGTCGCGGTTGGCGCAGGGGCGTCCGCGAATGGCGCGGAAACTCCGGCTCAGGCAGACGCGGCAATTTCGGGGGGCGATGGCGCATCGGCCGCGATGGCAAAGGAAGCGCCAATGGTGCTCTTCCAGCAAGAAGGCAAGATTTTTCAGGTGCCGCTCGAACAATGGAAGCCTGTCTACGACGGATTTGCCGGGCAGTGTCGCACGGAGCACGACGAAGTAATCGCGCTTGGCGGCCTGCACATTCTGGGCACCGAACGTCACGAAGCGCGGCGCATCGACAACCAGCTTCGCGGCCGCGCCGGACGCCAGGGCGATCCCGGCTCTTCGCGTTTCTTTCTTTCGCTGGAAGACGATTTGCTCCGCATCTTCGGCGGCGATCGCGTGAAGGCGCTGATGTACCGCCTCGGCATGACCGAGGGCGTTCCGATCGAGTCGCGACTGATCAGCAAGCGAATCGAGAACGCGCAGAAGGCCCGAGAGGCTCAGAACTTCGAAGCGCGCAAACACCTGCTTGAATATGACGACGTGATGAACAAGCAGCGGGAAACGATTTATTCCCTGCGCGGCTCATTCCTCGAAGGGCGCGATCAAAAGGAATTTCTCCTCGAACGGGCCGACTCTCTGGCTTCGTGGTTCGTGGAAACCTTCTGCCCGCGCGAGCAGCACCCGGATCAGTGGAATGCGACCCAGTTTGGCAATGAAGTGCTGAATCAATTTGGCCTTGATCTAAAGACAGCGGGCATCGACATGGCGGCCTTAAACCATGACGACCTCAAGGACATACTGGTCGAGAAAATTCGTGCGCGCTACGAGGAAAAAGAAAACCTGTTTGGCGGCCAGACGCTTCGCTGGCTGGAACGGCACATCCTGCTGGATATCGTTGACGCGCAGTGGAAAGACCACCTGCTCACGCTGGATCACTTGAAGGAAGGCATCGGCCTGCGCGGGTACGGACAAAAGGATCCGCTGGTCGAGTTCAAGAAAGAAGCTTTCACTTTGTTCGAAGACATGATGGACCGCATCGACACGGAAGCGGTTCGGTTCCTCTTTCTTATGCAGCCCGCGCGCCCCGAGGCGGAAGCACGCCAGATCGAACAGCGCCAGCGCCGTCAACAGCAGAACCTGCAATTTCAGGCAGGCGCTGCGCAGGCCGAGGCGCCCAAGACTGTCCGCACCGGTGCGAAAGTCGGACGCAACGATCCCTGCCCCTGCGGCTCCGGCAAGAAATACAAGAAGTGCCATGGGGCGACCGCATAGTTGTCGTTCGGCATCCGGACTTTCACTCGCGACCCCACGGTGGAAGTTACGGCTCGATACAGCAGGTCGAAACCCTTTACTTTGCGCTCTCCATTTGCGTTTGAACTTCGGCCAGCGAGCTGGCAAGGAACGGCGCCCTCTAAAATTGCGGCATAAAGACTGAGCCGCGGGATGCCATCTGCAATTCCTACACGCGTATCCCCTACTGAATGGCTTTCGGTCCGGACAGCCATTCGATTTCACTGAACTTTTTTGAGCACCACTGCGTAACTCACTCTGACTGGGGCGACACTCGGACTGCGCCGCGATTTCGGCGTCCGCGATTCTAAAGGCGACTCGATTCGCGCTGCAGCAAAGGAGAGTATTGATGAGGAATCCCGCACGAATTTTCCCGGCCCTTCTGGCTTCTGCGCTTTTGGTTGTATTCGCATGCGTTCCCGCTCGTGGCGACGAGGAGGGGCATTTCGACCGGACGCTAACCGTAAGCGGCGCCGTGAACCTCGATGTTCAGACCGGTTCCGGCAACATCGACGTTCATCCCGGCGGGTCCGGAAGTGTCGAGATACATGCGAAGATTCATGCTTCCAGCTGGCACATGAGCGGTGACATCGAACAACGTATTCATCAAATCGAAACGAATCCGCCGATCGAGCAAGAAGGCAATACGATCCGCATCGGCCACAGCGACGACCGCGATCTTTACCGCAACATTTCAATCAGCTACGACTTGACTGTTCCGTCGCAGACGCAGCTGCGCTCCGCTTCGGGCTCGGGCGACGAACGCATCCAGGGAATCAGCGGTCCAGCCGACGTGTCCAGCGGTTCCGGCGAGCTACAACTCACGAATATCGGCGCAGACGCGCACGTCCGATCCGGATCGGGTGATATCCAACTTACGTCCATTCACGGCGGGGTGAGGGCGACGACTGGCAGCGGGTCGATTCACGCTACGGGAATCGCAGGGGGATTTACCGGTTCCAGTGGCAGTGGCGACGTACGCGTCGAGCAGACTGCAGCCGGAAGCGTTGAGGTGGGCACAGGATCCGGTACGGTCGAACTCAAAGGCGCGAATGGCGCAGTCCGCGTCCAGACTGGCAGCGGGAGTATTG
>JBOGNK010000081.1:0-32352 GCA_050747085.1 Candidatus Acidiferrales bacterium | reverse complement strand
CCGGAAGCGACGACTCGACACTTCGGGTGCCCCATCGTTCGCGGTGTTTGCGAACGGTGGGTCTTCGATGTAGGCACCGGGTCAGTCCACCTGGTTGACAGATATTAGGAGCGCCTCAACGTTGTCGAAACTGCTCCCCGGCGAAGCAATTTATCCGTCAAAATTAGGTCAAGTCACTTGACCTACTTAACGTCCTAATTTTAACGATCTTTACGAACCGGCAATCGTGCAAAAAATCGACCTTGCCGACGAGCGCGGGCCAAAATTCTCGCAGGAACTGGTTTGAAACCGGCGCGGATCGAAATATAATCTCACGTCGAGCTTTCCACCGGGAACGCCGACAAGCTTGCCTCCTGCGCTGCAGGCAACTTTAAGGTCTGTTGCGCCTGTTCGCCGCAGGCAGGCTTCGAGCGCGCAAATAAAGCTTCGTGAGTGACGCACTACATCGCGATAACCTCGTTTTAAAAACTGAAAGGGTATCGTCTTCGAAATGCAAGAAAGTAATCGACTAAACAGAGTTCATCAATTCGCGATCTTTTTGTGCTCCTGCACTGTTGTGCTGCTCGTCGCGGGCGCGCTGGTAACCAGCAACAACGCCGCGGATTCCGTTCCAGATTGGCCGCTCGCCTACGGCAGACTCATTCCCCCGATGGTCGGCGGAATACGCTACGAATACGTTCATCGCGTGATCGCGGGACTTGTCGCTATCCTCACTCTCGCGTTGGCGGTTTGGATCGCTCGCGTCGAGACGCGTCGGTGGATGCGCCGCCTCGGCTGGACAGCTCTAGGCCTTGTTGTGGCGCAAGCGGTGCTCGGCGGTGTGCGCGTCCTCGAAGGACACGCTGCGATCAGCGCAACCGCGCATGCGATCCTCGCGCAGGTCTTTTTCATTACCCTGATTAGCATCGCGTTATTTACGAGCGGCTGGTGGCAGTCGCAAACTTCGTCGTTTCAGGACACGCGCTCGCCGCGCGTCATCACGCTGGCCATGTGGACCACAGCTGCCATCTTCGTTCAGCTCGTTCTTGGAGCTTCATTTCGACATGGCGCGTTCGGCATCCTCCCGCATCTCATTGGCGCGGCGGTCGTAGCGGTGATGGTGATTTGGGCGGCGGCCGTTGCAAAAAGACGCTTTGCCCGCGTGCCGGCCATGCGACGCGCTGTCATCTGGCTGCATTCGACCTTTGGCACACAGATCATTCTGGGTGGGTTCGCCTATTGGGCGATTGTCTCCGCCCCAGATACGACGCAGCCGGGATTAGCCTACGTGCTTCTTTCCGTCGCTCATGTCGCCGTTGGCGCGCTGCTGCTGGCGTCGAGCTTGCTCTTCACACTCGTGTCTTACCGGCTGGTACATCCAGTTGCGGAAGGAGCGCCCGCAGTGGAACCTCTTACAACGTCGGCTGCTGCTCAGGGGACAAGATGAGCCACGCGCGGGAAGCTGCGGTTCCAGCGGCGAGCAAGTGGTGGAGCTATGTAGTTCTAACGAAGCCGGATGTTACGTTCCTGGTTGTCATTACAACCGTAGCCGGCTTTTACCTTGCGTCGCCTGGCCGGATCGACTGGCTGCTGCTTCTGAACACGCTGTGCGGAACGATGCTGGTGGCGGGCGGCACGGCTGCGCTCAATCAGTACGCCGAGCGCGACATGGATGCCGTGATGCGCCGAACGGCCGCGCGCCCCTTGCCGACCGGCCATCTTCAGCCGCTCGAAGTGCTCACCTTCGGTGTGGGCGCTATTTTCATCGGTAGCGTCTGGCTGGCGCTCGACGTGAACGGCTTGGCTGCCGCCATCGCGTTGGCTACGTCGCTCTTATATCTGGGAACCTACACTCCGCTCAAGAAAAAGACTCCCCTCGCAACTGCGGTCGGCGCGTTTCCGGGTGCTTTGCCGCCGTTGATTGGCTGGGCCGCGGCGACGGGATCAATTTCGATTGGCGGTTGGATTCTTTTCGCGATCCTATTCTTCTGGCAGTTCCCACACTTTATGGCGATCGCATGGATGTACCGCCAGGACTATGCGCGCGCTGGGATAAAAATGCTTCCGGTTGTGGACCCGCAAGGCGACGCAACTTTCCGTCAAATCATCTGGACGTCCATCGTCTTAATTCCAGTCAGCTTGCTTCCATCACTGCTGGGCTTGACGGGAGTGTCCTACTTCTTCGGAGCGCTCGCGCTGGGGATGATCATGGCGCAAGTGGGGCTGTGGGCGAACCGCACGCGGACAAACCTTCGCGCCAAATGGCTGATGCACGCGACGGTGGCATACATTCCATTGCTGTTAGGCTGGATGATTTTCGATAAGCTCGGCCATTGATTTGCCTCTGTCGTCAATCCCGCCGATAGATGCTGCGCTGAACGGGAGCGCGGCTATTTTCCTCGTTGTCGGCTTTTACTTCATTACGCATGGCAAAATCCTCGCTCACAAGATCTGCATGGTGACGGCGTTCGTGTGTTCAACGGCTTTCTTTGCGCTTTACCTGTATTTCCATTATCACGCGGGCATTATTCGATTTAGCGGGCAGGGCTGGATCAGGCCCGTCTATTTCGCGATTCTGATCTCGCATACGGTGCTTGCTACGGTCAGTTTGCCCCTGATCCTAATCACGTTAACGCTCGCCCTGCGCAGCAGCTTTGCTAAACATCGTCGGATCGCACAGTGGACGTTTCCCATCTGGTTGTACGTGTCGCTCACCGGCGTGATCGTCTATTGGCTGCTCTTCGTCGCCTATACCCCGATTGGAGCTCCTGCCTGACGCGGACGGCTCAGGTCATAACGTGTACGAAGGGAATAGGCTGCGTTTCCGGGGAGAGTACGCTATCGGTCTGCTGGTCAGGCTTGACGCGCTGTTCCGGTGGCGTCGAAGCTTGTCCGCGGTGCGGAAGCGACCTGCCGTACGCGCGAGTTTCGCTTTGCGGCTGCCCCAATCGCAACCGCCGCCAACAACATCACATCTGGGTCGATCGGCAAGGCATAGCGCGGCAGCACGACGGTCAGATAGTACGCCCAGGGGAAAATAATCGGGAACGCCGCCAGCGGAACCAGATAGGTGCTTCCGCCCCGGATGAGCACGACGATCCCCGCGAGGGCGCCAATTCCGGCAAGCAAATTGAACAGCAGCACAAAATCAAACCAGGCCGAGCGAGAGCGAAACAGGTCTGTGACGGGCGTTGGTGTTCCCCCCGACCAGAATTCCAGAAATCGTTTCCAACCCAAGTACGCTTCGCGGGCCGGGTGCGCCGCCATGTACGCCAGCGCGTCGTGCTCCTTCTGCTGCATGTATGCGATCTCGCCCATTTGGACATACCTTGCGCGTTCGTCTGAATCGTGAATCGGGTGTTGCGTGCCGAGCCAGATTGCTTTTGCCTTGGGATTGTTTCCTACCCACAGTTGCAGTCCCAAAATGGAACGCATCGGTACAAACGCATGAAACACCTGGTAGTTCCGCACCGTCCATGGCACGCAACAAAGGACGAGCACCGCGAGCGCGATGGCAGGGCGTGCCAGCCATTCCAGTCCGGGTCGACCAGCGCGGCGGTTGAGTTTCCAATTGCTGAAAGCGACCCAGCCCAGCAGAAATGGGAGCAGACCGATCAGCGTTGCCGTCGTCATCGCGGCCAGACCCCACAGCAGCCCGTAACCGATCCAGGCCCACGGCAAGCCGCGATTAAGAGCTTTCGGCTCATGAGCTTCGCCACCGGCCCGTTGCGCCAGCGCGATTGTGGCCCAAAGGATCGTCGCAGCCAGCAGCGCGGCGAGCGAAGCGTCCCACATGCTGGTCGACGGGATCTGGATTGCGTTGGGGAACACAGCCCATAGCCATGCCGCGCATGCACCGAGCTTGATTCCTCGGTCCTCTGCGGCGGCCCGGTCGTTAGCGGTTCGACAGCTGACGTCCGCATCTCCACCATGGCTGGCACTGGCAGTTCCGAGTCTTTTGCCCGTATAGAAAATAGGGATACAAGCGAGCCCCGTGGCCAGAATGTTGACCGTACATGCGGCCAAAAAAGCAGCGAATGTGTACGTCCCGAAAACCCGAAAAATACCGGCCAGAGCCCCTGGATAAATCGGTGTGGTCCAGGCAGTCGGCCCGGTTTCGATGCGAAATGGGGAACTGAACCCGTGTCCGGTTGCGAGCGAAACTGCGATGTTTCCCGATTCGAAGAGAAACGGAATGACACCGAGCGCGTGGTGCGGATTATGAGTGGCGTAGCTCCAAAGGAATGTGAAGCGAAGCGCGATTGCGACGATCGTAATCAGTGCGACGGAAGTTGCCGCGGCGCGAAAGCGTTTGCTCATAATTTGCAGGTGTCAGTTTACCTCGATCAGGAAACAGCACAGAGAGATGAAGCACGAAGGTTGTTCGCGTTTTGAATCGCAAGAGCCCCGTCCATCTCACGGTTACCATGTTGCGGGCTCGATGGGAAAGCCTTTAAACGCGTTGGCCACTGGCAATAGATCGCGCGTCCGAAACCGACCAGACATTGAGGACTACGGCGTTGCTCCCGTGCGTGGCTCGACGAGACTCTTCAAGCGATCGACTACCGTATCCATCGCGATGTTGAAATTCTTCTCGCGATTACCTTCGAGTACCGCTCCCTGCGCATATTCAGCAATCGTCCAAAGCGCGACATGCGTCTTGGGATCGAGGATGACCAGCCGAAGCTGTCCCATGAGGGGAGTTATTGTCGACAATGGGCTCTGCGAAGCTAAGCCTTTCAATCCCGAATCGCTTAGGTTGAAACTGATTTGCAGGATGAGATCAGCGTCGGCGGGGGAGGACACCAGATCGTATCGGCCCCAGCTCTTCATTGCAGCGAAGAACTGATCGTAGGTTCGGTCGGGACCTCCTTTGACGATGGTGAAATCCAAAGCATCCTGCAGGTCCACGCCGCCGCCATTCGAAATGAACACCTTCTTGGCGGCAGCCAGCGCAGGAGGTGCGGGAACTGGCGGGGGCAAAGGACTGTTCTGCGCAGCTGTTGTGAACGCCAACGCCAGGAGTGCAATGGTTATGCCCAATATTCGTGTATGCAAAGTGGCCTCCCGTGAAACCTCGGGTCGAACGAAAGTGACGCCTTCATTCAGTGTCCTGCATGAGAGAGACGGGCGTTTTTCCGCTCAGGTTACATTCAGCATGGGCCTCGCTTCTCTTGTCCTACCGGTTTCGGTTCGTGGTGGCTGCCTTGACCTCCATCTGGCGAGCCGTTAGACTCAATGGGCATTTGTGAACGATCGGAGCCTGCTGGAATGCTGTTGTCGCGCGATTATGTTGGCTACATGGCGAAGGAAGTCGTGAAGCGCCTGATTGCCGCGAAAATGATTGAAACGAAGAGCGTAGAGGAGTTGACGACGGCGGTGCGGCAAACGATGGCGGACGAGATTGGCGTGGAAGATCGGTTGAATGAAGAAGTTCGCGAGATACTGGCGCGCTATTCCGATGAAATGAAGCGTACCGGGGCGCAATATCAGGAGATGTACAAGAAAGTGAAAGGACAGCTCGCCCGCGAAAGGAAACTGATCCTCCGCTGACATGCGCCTGAGCCGTGAAAAAACGGTTCGAGTCTCGCACCGAACCATCGATTTGCTTGTTTCCAGACCCGATGTGGATTTCGTTGAAGATCGGGACACCATTCGACAGGAGATCGTTAACATTCTCACGTCGCTGCTGAAGCTCGAGGAGCAGGTGGACACGGAGGTGAGGACGAAGATTGCCTCACAGAAGAAAGAGATCCTTGAAGGCAGCGAGGAGTGGGACATTCTTTACCGCAAGTATTACGTCGACGGCTTGAAGAAACTCGGGATTCAGGAAACCACGCACGTACACCAATAAGTCCGCCCCGTTGTGCCACCCCTCCCGCGTCAACAGATGATGCGGTCAACCTGCTTGGCCCCCTTCGACTTGAGCCGCGCGGCAGAGACGATTAACTACCATCTCTCATAGGGCTTCCTACAGAAACATCTGTATTGTGGACGTAAGCCTGTAGGTAGATCGTTACAGTTTCACGCGGGTCGGAATGTACATGACTCTGCGGCGGCAAACGGGCGTATGGGTTGTGGGGGAGAAAGTACCGAAAGGTTCAGAGGGAGCAGGTTTGACCTGTTTGACGTTTTATCCAGCAGATATAGGTAGTGAGGTCGCTGACTTGCCTGTAAAGGGCTGGGCCCTCGAAAGCTTCCGACGCGCATCGGCGATCTTCTCAGATAATGGGACGCAGGCACCGCAATGGCAGCCGGTACAAGTCGGCCACACGCAAAGGGAAACCATAAAGAAAAATCTTCGAATTCTGATTGCAGATGATCACGAGGCGGTTCGACGAGGCTTGAAATCCGCCTTGACGGGGGCAGGATGGGTGGTTTGTGGGGAAGCAGTAGACGGCAGAGAGGCGATTCAGAAGGCGAAGGAGCTCAAGCCAGACCTGATCATCCTTGATGTAACAATGCCAAATCTCGGGGGATTGGATGCGGCTCGCGAAATCCTGAAAAGCGGAGTCGGCGCCAAGATCCTGATGTTCACGATGCACGAGTCGCGGCAAATCCGCGAGGAAACGGCGGCACTCGGCGTTCACGCTTTGGCGGTGAAATCCGCGCCGCTATCGACCTTGCTGGCGACGATTGATTCTCTTCTGATTCACACGCACTAACATTGACAAAAGATCACGCACGATTTTGTGGACCGGCCCGAGTAACTTCGCGATGACGGAGGTGGAAAGTGGGCGGGAAGACCATTGTGGAACCGTTCGCCGAGCGTAATCAGAATGGCCCAATGCTCGAAAAGGATCGTTTTGATAGAACGGAGGGAAAGGTGAGCGCATTACTCGAAATATTGGTCGCCGACGATCACGATCTGATGCGTCGCGGACTCCGCTCCGTGCTCGAAACTCAGCCCGGCTGGCAGGTTTGCGCGGAGGCGCATACCGGCGCAGAAGCGGTACAACTTGCCCAGCAACTGAAGCCACACATCGCAATTCTGGATATTGCGATGCCGGAAATGAACGGCCTGGAGGCCGCGAGGCAGATCCGCGAGACATCGGCGAAGACTGAAATACTGGTGCTGTCGATGCATTACTCCGACCAACTGATTCGGGATATCGTGGAGGCCGGCATTCGCGGATACGTCATCAAATCGGACTCGGATCGGGATCTAATTGTCGCTGTACGGGCGCTGGCCAATCACAGGCCGTTTTTCACTCCTCACGCCACCGAATTGATGCTGAACAGTGTGCGCGATCCGCATTCGATGATCGAGAGCACGGGTTCAATCCGCGAGCGCTTGACGCCGCGCGAGCGCGAAATTGTCCAGCTGATCGCGCAGGGTCGCAACAGCAAAGACGTGGCGGAACAGCTCGGCATCAGCGTCAAAACGGCAGAGACTCATCGCGCGAATATCATGCGCAAGCTACAGGTGCACACTGTGAGTGAACTGGTGCGGTATGCACTCCGAAACAAGATCATCGAAGCGTGACGCTTGCCTGGTGCAAGCTTGCCGGTCGAGGTTTTTCTGCCGTGTATCTGCGGCCCGACGCGGCCAAAATTCGCTGAAACCGACGCCCAAAATACCAACTACTCCGTATTACGACTGTAATTACTCCCGATTAGGATCGGATTGTAGTTAAACCGGTCGCAGGCGGAGGAGTTCCTCCTGTTCTCCAGCTCACGAGCAGCTCCCCCCACCGAGCTACTTCCCGCTTGCCGTCGAAGGCCGCCCACTTCCGGTTGGAGATTTCGTTCGTCCGAACTCGGACGCATTGGGGGCCGAATGGCTTTGGTTCGCATCTTGTTGGCGGACGACCACGATTTGATCAGGCGGGGAGTCAAAGAACTGCTCGAGGCACACCAGGGTTGGCAAGTAGTTGGCGAAGCCAATACCGGGTGGGAAGCGGTCCGCAAAGCCGCTGAGCTGCGGCCAAATGTCGCAATTGTGGACATCACGATGCCGCAATTGAACGGCCTGGAAGCCTCGCGCCGCATCCGAAAGGCTTCGTCGCGCACCGAAATACTGATTTTCTCGATGCACTATTCGGACCAATTAATCCGGGACGTGCTGGACGCGGGTGTGCGCGGGTACGTTGTCAAGTCAGATTCGGCGCGTGATCTGATGGGCGCTGTCGAGGCGCTGTCGAATCACCGGCCGTTTTTTACGCCGCGCGCGACGGAATTGATTCTCAACAATTTCGGTCATCGTCCGGACGACGATGCGCCAGCAGTACCGGAGACCTTTGCAGAGCGGCCCACGGCGCGGGAACGCGAGATTATTCAGCTGCTGGCAGAAGGGAAGACAACCAAGGAAGCCGCTGCCGCGCTGGGCATCAGCGTCAAAACAGCCGAAACGCACCGCGCAAACGTGATGCGGAAACTCCAGGTACATTCGGTAACGGGACTCGTGCTATATGCTGTGCGTAATCGGATTATCGAAGCGTGAGGACCGGAGGACCGCACCGGCGAGGTTCACTTGCGGTTTTTTTTCGAGAGCCCTCTGGCCAAGTCCGTGATGGCCGAACCGATGAGTTCCAGGTGATTGCGGCTGTAATCCTCCATCTCACCGGCAACCTTCTGTGAAATGCCTGCCGCCTTTTCCTTCACTACGTCCAGATTTTCCCGCACGGCTGCTTCAATCCCTGACCGGAAACGATTTGTGGCGTCGTTTTCTTGCTTCTTGGTTTGACCGCGGAAGTCTTCAAGAGCTTCCTTAACAGCAGAACGCGCGGATAACGCGAATTCCTCCTCGGCGAGCCTGAGCCGTTCCCCGAGCGTTTTTTCGAAACGCTGTTCGAGCGCGGCATGCGCCTCCTGAATCCTTGCGTTGCTTTCTTCGATGGAGCACTCGAGGGCAGCCGAGAGATTTTTCGCGTGCTGGTCGAGTTCGCCGATCACCGTCTGAGCGTGGTCCAGCAAAGGGGTGGATTGCTCCTTCAGGCGGTCGACGATCCGGTCTACCGACTCTTTGCGGGAAGCTTCCATGGCATTTTGCAGCTTGTCGAGCGCGCTAATGGAGAGCGACTCAGCAATTTCGTCAATCTCGCGGCGGCGTTTCTCGACCTGCTCGCATACGGCGCTCAACTCGGCCTCAAGCTTTTCCGACCAGTGCGCGCGCAGAGCGTTCGAAACTTCATGCGCGGTTGTCTTGATACGCTTCAGTGCATCCTCGATCGCCGAGGCTGCGACGGTTCGTGTCGCCTCCCACACGATCTTTCGCACTTCTTCATCGATGCGCGGACGAAGCTCTTCAAACGTAGCGTGGGTCTTTTCGTGAACGGCGGTGGCGGCCGCGTCCGAAAGCACCCGTTCAAGCTGCTGCTGGAACCCGCCCGCATTCGCCGCGGCACTGGTGAGAGTAAAAGGTTTGTGCTTCGAGGTGTCCAGGTCCACTTGTTTCGACGCCACGAACGGTGACCAATCGTTAGGAGGTTGGTCCAGTCCCCAGACGTTCCCCGGATAATCGAGTTCGATTGCTGTTTCAAATGGCAGGCCGGGCCCTGATGGGCGCTTGACGTACTTAACGCGGCCCCGGGCGGACCGCAGCGCGTTGTTGCGGTCACCATTAAATTCCAGGATTACGACGGAATCGTTGAGAACCTGATGGGCCGAGCGGTACTTGCACCCGTGCGCGCTGACGGTCAGCGTGGAGACTTGCTCCGTGTAAGGGCCACGCCAAGCGTCCACGCCACTGACTTTCATAGGGACGGCACAATCGACGCGAGTGCTGCGCCGCACAGGTTTAGTCGAATCAGCTGCAACGTTTGTTCCCAAGAGGTACCTTCCTGCCTTTTTCGGGAGGATAAAACGAGATGTAGAAGTCCGCGCGTGAAAACGGAATGGGTGGTGTGAATCAGTTAACGCACAGTCCTTGGTTCGCGATTTGCGTAAACAAATGGTGAGGGGCACGTGGCATTTGCGTGTGTGGGCGCGGGAATGGGCATCTTGTTTCAATCGAACCGGCAAGCACGCGAGTGCTGGACAAACGGGTGGCAAATCTGAGAGAGTAGTCCGGCTCAGCGGTATCGCTTTTTGTTCACATGCGTGGCCCAGCCCTCTACTTGGAATGCTTTAGTACCTCCGCACTAGTCTAGATAGCTGATAGTCCTATAGTTGCTTTGGGGGCTGTGATGCTATTTTCCAGGCTGAAACAGCATTCTCAATCTCATATAAGTTCTCCAATCATGCCGGCGTCTGGACTGCATACCGACTCGCAGCTACGAACTGCCCGTGTACGTCTTCTGCTACGGGCGGTGGCCCTTTTTGCTGGCGTCCAAATAAAGGCATCGATTACGGGCCTGTTCCATGCACCCGGCCGCCTTCGCTTGTTCTGCTCGCGAATCATAAGGGACGTACGGCCACGAATGCGTTACATGGCCTTAGCGGCGAGAAATGCGACGATGCTGGCTTTTGGGTCGATCAGAGACGTTTGCGGCGCGCTGTTCACCCTGCCGCTACGCGCCAAATTTCTCTTCTCCTTAGTGGTTGTGACGGCCGGGCTGACGTGCGCAACGCTCCTGGTAGTTCGGCATACCGCCCAAGTTCATTTGCAGCGTGAAATCGAGCAAGACGCGCACAATGCTCTCTCGACGTTCGAAGTCCTCCAGCACCAGCATGAGATATCGCTGAGCCACAAGGCTGACCTGCTCGCCACACTCGCGGCGCTCCGAAATGAGGATCCGTCTGTGATCGAAGAGCCCAGCCAGGATCCATGGCAATCGCAGGATTGCAACCTGCTCGCACTGGCGGATGGCAGCGGCAAGCTTATTGGGCTGCACACGACCACGCCGGGACTCAGCATTTCAACGGCTCAAACCCTGCTGCTGCGGTCGTTGCGCGGCCACGCGAAAAAGGCATGGTGGTATGACGGATCAGACCTGTACGAGGTCGTGATGCAGCCGATCTACAGCAGCGCGCAATCGCAGACGCGTGCGGGCACGGTCGCTGTGGGCTATCAAATCGGCCCTACCACCGTAAACGAGTTGCGCGAGACGTCGTCGACACAGGTGGCGTTCCGATACGGGAACGATGTGGTGGTGAGCACGCTGCCGCCGTTGCGCGAGCAGGAGTTCAGCTCACAAATGGCGGCTAACGCGAATCGGGCACACGTACGTTTGCAACGGGAACTCTTTCTCGCAAACAGTGTTGACTTGACGCCGGGTGAGCGGCCGGCGGTAACTCTCACAGTGTTGAAGCCATACAGTGGTGCAATCGCATTCCTGAACCGCCTGAATCATCTGCTGCTCGGACTTTGGCTAGTCGCCGTGTTGGCGGGTGGTGCGCTGGTGTACTTCATTTCCGATGCTTTCACGCGGCCGCTCGGCCGACTGGCGCAGGGCGTGCGCGCTCTCGAAAGCGGCGACTTCGCATATCCGCTTGAGGCGAAGGGCGGCGACGAAGTAGCTGAATTGACTCGTTCATTCGACCGCATGCGGGCCACTTTGCTGAGAAACGACGCCAAACGCGAGGAGTTGGAGCGACAGTTACGCCAGTCGCAACGGATGGAAGCGATGGGACGCCTCGCGGGCGGTGTGGCGCATGATTTCAATAATCTACTGACGGTCATCAAAGGGCACAGCAGCCTCTTGCGCGAACGCCTGGGCGCAGGGGATCCGTGCAGTGAAAACGGACGGCAGATCGAACGAGCTGCGGATCGTGCCGCGTCGCTCACGCGCCAACTGTTGGCCTTCAGTCGCATGCAAGTGCTGCAGCCTAAGGTCGTCGACCTGAACGTACTCGTGGAAGATATGGGGCAAATGCTGAAGCGCCTGGTGCGCGAGGACATCACGTTTTCGTTCAAGCCGGGGCAGTCGCTTGGATATGTGAAAGCCGACCCGACCCAGATCGAGCAGGTGATCCTGAATCTTACCGTGAACGCCTGTGACGCGATGCCCCAGGGCGGTCAGTTGACGATCGAAACATACAACGTCCACGTGGACGAGTTGGCTTCGCAGAATCGTCTACCCATGCCACCGGGCCATTACGTCGCGCTTGCGGTGACAGATACGGGCATGGGCATGGACGGGCAAACGAAAGCGCGAATCTTCGAGCCGTTCTTCACGACGAAGGAGATGGGCAAGGGAACTGGTCTGGGCCTCGCCACTGTTTACGGTGTCGTTAAACAAAGTGAGGGCTTCATTTGGGTGGAGAGCGAGGCGGGTGAGGGCGCGCGGTTCGAGGTCTATCTGGCGCGCGTGGACGATGCGGTCGAATCTTCCAGGCCGGAAAAGGGCCGACTGGGCCCGGAGCGACGTGGCGAAACAATTCTGATCGCCGAAGACGAAGATAGCGTGCGGGAGTTGGCATCCGAATTCCTGCGATCGGCAGGCTACACAGTGTTGACGGCAGAAAATGGCGTCGAGGCGCTTACCATGGCCAAGCGCGCTGGCGAGATCAGTTTGCTGCTGACGGATGTCGTGATGCCAAAGCTTCGCGGTCCCGAATTGGCGGAGCGGCTGCGACGGTTCCGGGCGGAGATCGGCGTCATTTATATGTCCGGCTATCTCGAATACGAGCGTGGGAACGGTGAGTTTCTGGACGATGGGTTCTTTCTCCAGAAGCCGTTCTCGCGCGATGCTCTCGTGAAGAAAGTTGACGAGGCGCTTTCGAAGCGCAGAGCGGCAGACGCCCGCAACCTGGTTCGGAGTTGCTGACCATCGCGCCGCATGGCATCGAGTTTGAGCCCCTGCGCGGGGCATTGCGATTTGACGGATAAAGTTACTGTGAGGAACCTATGAGCGCGACCGGGACGTCCCTGAAATCAGGCAGGCAGTTCCGCCGGAGCAAACGGCTCGGTTTGTCGTTTCCGGTGCACGTTTATGGGACGAACTCGTCGGGAGATCCATTTCAGGAACGTACGGCAGCGATCTCGGTTAGTGCGCATGGCGCTCTGCTTACGCTGGGCGCAAACGTTCAGAAGGGGCAAACGATCCTCGTAGAGAATAGCGGCACGCGCAAGCAAAAGGAATTCCGCGTCGTTTACATCGGCTCGACCCGCCAAGGAAAACGGAGGGTCGGCATCGAGTTCGTGAACGGTCCGGCGGATTTCTGGGGCATTTACTTCCCCGAAGTTCGTGCGGACGACTAGAGCCGGCCGTCTTCTCGATCACCGGGACCTGCAATTGTTCGTATTCAGCATAGTGTTTCACTGTCATTGCGACCTACCCTTTTCCTCTCTCCCGTCACGTGATTTCGAGCTGGTTTTCGAGAAATAATTCAGCACGCCAGTCGAGCCGCAATCTAACGCGAGGTTTTGTCGAATGGCGACACTGTTCGATTCCGCGCCTGGGTATCCCATTACCGGGCATTTTGAAGTGCGGCCCCGATCGAAAACAGCCTAACTTACTGAGTGGTGTGATCTTAGTAGCTAAGTCGCGGGTACTTGAATTGCAGGCTAGCGTGACACTGGATTCTGCGTCAACTCTCTGCGGAGGCGCGAATGGGATCGTTCTGGATGGACTTGCGTCACTCGGTTCGCATGTTGCTGAAGAATCCGGGATTCACGATTGCAGCTGTTGTGTGCCTGATGCTTGGGATTGGCGCCACTACAGCGATTTTCAGCGTCGTTAACGCCGTATTGTTGCGTCCGCTGCCTTACAAGGACCCCGGCAAGCTCGCCCGTATCTACACCGAGTTTCCCACTTTCCCGAACGGAGGGTTACATCGATTCTGGGCTTCACCGCCGGAATTTCTCGATCTTCGCCGGGACTTGAAGTCGTGGCAGGCGATCGATGCCTGGGTTGATGCCGGCGCGAATATCGCGGGCCGTGCGCAACCTGCTCGCGTGGCAGCCTCATTCGTGAGCGGCGGGTTGCTCAAGACGCTGGGAGTGTACCCCGTCAAAGGGAGGCTAATTTCACCGACAGACGACGTGCCGGGGGCGCCTCAGGTGGCGGACATTTCTTTTGGCGTGTGGCAGTCGGTGTTTGGGGGTGATCCCGGCATTGTCGGCCAAGAGACGCAGCTGAACGGAACGAAGTGCACGATCATCGGCGTGATGCCGCAGGGCTTCCAGTTTCCTCCGGGCGATACGCCGGCACCTGAAGTATGGTCCGCTCTCCAGATTAATCCCGCGAAGCCCGGCAATCGCAGCAGCCACTTCCTATACTTGCTCGGCCGACTGAAGCCAGGCGTGACTCAGGTTCAGGCGCAGGACGAACTCAAGTCCTATGTCAAAGCAATGGGCGAAATCGATAAATCGAGCATGAACGGCCACTATTTCAATCCCGAGAACCACACTTTGGTGAGTTACGGGCTTCAAGACGAAGTGGTGAGGAGCGTTCGCCCTGCACTGATCATGTTGCTGGCGGCTGTTGGATTCGTGTTGCTGATCGCCTGCGTAAATGTTGCAAATCTCCTGCTGGCGCGAGCCGAAGCTCGCAGGCGTGAGATCGCCATTCGCAGTGCGCTGGGCGCTGGAACGGGACGTCTAGCGACGCAATTCGTGCGCGAAGGATTGCTGCTTTCCTCGGTGGGGGCCCTGTTCGGTCTCGGTCTCGCTTATGGCGGCTTGCAGGTGATTAAGATGACGAACGCGGGGAGCCTGCCTCGATCCGCGGAGGTGGGCATCGACGGGCGAGTTTTGTTGTTCACGATCGGTGCAACCCTTGTGACGGGCGTGCTCTTCGGGCTTGCGCCTGTTATCGGGCTGGCGTACCGAAACTTGCAGGATTCGCTGAAAGATACGGTTGGGTCCACGACGTCCGGCTCAGGTGCACAAGGCTTTCGCCGAGCGCTAGTAGCCGGCGAACTGGCTATGGCTCTGGTGCTGTTGATTGGCTGCGGCCTGATGGTGCGCGGCTTCTGGAAGCTTCAGCAAGTTCACATCGGAATCAATCCAGATCACGTAATCACAATGAATGTGAATCTGCCGGAGGCAACCTATTCGAAGCCGGATGAACTAGTGGCGTTCTGGACACGGATGGAAGATGCGATTACACATTTGCCCGGGGTGCAGTCAGCCGCCATTGTTTCCGGCCTGCCGCCGTTGCGTCCGCCGAATATGAACGACACGAAGATCGAAAATTTTGTGAAGGTGAAAGGCGGCCCAATCGAGAACGTCGACTACTACCAAGGTGTGAGCAAAGACTACTTCAAAACGATGGGAATCCGTCTGATGGAAGGCCGCTTCTTCGACGAGCGTGATACGAAAGGGACGCCGGACGTGGCGATCATCAACGAGACGATGGCGCGAACATTTTGGGGACACCAAAGCCCCATCGGCAAGCGAATCCAGCCAAGCGGTGACCCGCCGTGGTGCACGATCGTTGGGGTGGTTGAGGACGTAAAGAACGCCGGCCTCGATAGACCGGCGGGAACAGAGTTGTACTTGCCGTACGCGCAAACTCAGGCCGCGGGTATGCGGAATGCTTACTTCGTGCTGCGTGCTCGTACAGACCCCGGGCCGCTGGTGTCCGCAGTGAGAAGCAAGCTGGCCGCAGTGGACCCGACGATACCGCTGGCACGTGTGCAAACGATGGATGCTGTGCTCTCCGAAGCCGAATCACAGCCACGATTCCTGACCTTGTTGCTGACTCTGTTTTCGGGCGTAGCACTTGTGATTGCCACGGTCGGCATCTACGGAGTCATTTCGTATTCCGTTGCCAGGCGTTCGAAGGAATTCGGCCTGCGCATGGCGCTCGGCGCACAACCCGGCAATGTGCTCTCACTGGTGATGAAGCAAGGAGTGATTCTTACGGTCATCGGCCTGGTGTTCGGCGTGGGCGCGGCACTTGGCCTGACCCGGCTGATGGCGAAGCTTCTCTTCGGTGTACAGCCGACCGATCCTCTGACTTTCCTGGCCGTGTCCGCACTGCTGGCCGCAGTCGCTCTGGCAGCAAGTTACATACCAGCAATGCGCGCCACAAAGGTCGATCCGATGAAGGCCCTGCGTTACGAGTAGCTTGCCGTAAAGTCGGCCGAGAGTGCAGAAGGCGGGGGCCGACTTTCGAATGGATGAGCGACGGCGCAGGACGCTTAACGAGCGCTCTGCCGTCTTCGAACCCTTACGGCGCTCTTCGATACCCATTGACGACGAATTTCAACTCGCCGTCGTGTTGCTGCTTGCGCTTCACCTACAGGCGGTTCAACACCCTGCCCGAGGTGCGGCAAGACGTGCGCGAAAATGTGCAAAACATGGGCCTTTGAAATCGCGGCCCGGTCGGACAAAGCCTTTAGTTCTAGTACACACATATGGTAGGGCAGTTGCATACCTCGGTACGGGGGTAATTTCGATCATGCGAACGCCTTGTTGGTTGGTTTTGTGCGCTTTAGTCGCCATATCTGCGCCAATTCTGAAGGCCGACACCACTTACACTGTGAACCAGACGTTCAATGTCGATTCGCAAGCCATAAACGCTTGCGGTCCCGCTGGCAGCCCGCAGTGTACGGCCACCATCGGCACAATCATGGGAACCATAACAACGGACGGGAATACGGGGGCCCTTTCTTCCACGGATATCACAGGATTCGATCTAACGTACGAATATGGTGCCTATAGTAGCAGCATGACGCCGGAATATGGATTCGGTGGCGTGACCGGACCCGCCCTATTTGCCTCACCCACTGCCCTCTTTTTTACGACAGGATCGGGGGGCGGGACACTAAGCTTTGTTGCAGGCAACGGATACGACGTAATCGAGTCCCTGTCAGACCCAGTCTGCCTGGATTTGCCTTGCAATATCTCCGATCCGGCAGCCCTGAATTTCTTCCTCGAAGCAAAAGGGGATGTCACGGGCTACGTCACAGGATCCATTCCTTTCACCGCCGCCACCATGCCCATCGCGACAGTAACGCCCGAGCCGGCGACAGCCGTGCTCTATTTCGTGGGGCTGGGACTGATCGTCCTGTTGCGAAGGCGAATTGCCCTTCAAGCATGATCCGGCAAGTTGCGTCTCGATCGATGCTGCGATAGGCCGCATGTCAGACTGGTTTCTCCAGTCTCCGCGTCGAAGCGGAGGGGGCGAGTTGCGAACCGCGTTTTGGCCGCGCCGGTCAGTCTCGCAGTATTCGGATTCCGCAACTAAGTGGTTCCCGCTCAAATAGTTGGCGTTGATTTTGCCGACGATCACATGACTGGCTGCTTCGGGTAGGCGCAAGTTTGCTGTTACGTCCGGACCCGCTAAATCAGTACTACCCGCCTATTTGGAACAGAGCTCCCAGATAGCACAATCGCTGCATTCCGGGCGACATTGGGCAAACCGATGAAACTCCATCCGTTTAGCGTAATGCGGGTGTTGTTGGCAAAGCGGCAAAAGGGGAGATGTAACGATGCCGAAAATCCTTGTTGTGGAAGATAACCAAGCCAGCCGAGAGATGATTTCGCGGCGGCTGAAGGGCAAGGGCTTCTCCGTAGTCGCTGCGGAGGACGGTGAGCAGGGGTATGCTCTGGCGCGCTCCGAGTCGCCTGATGTGATCTTGATGGATATAAGCTTGCCGGGCATCAATGGGTGGCAAGTGATCGAGCTGCTGAAGTCCGAACCGGGCACCAGGGACATTCCGCTGATCGTTCTGACTGCGCACGCGCTAGTGAACGACCGCGCCAGGGCCGATGAGATTGGCTGCGACGGTTACTTCTCGAAACCGTTCGATTTCCAAAGATTGCTTGAAAGCATCGGGCGACTTTTGACGGAGAAAAATCCAGCATGAGCCCCAATCTCAGTCAAGTCCGGCAGAGTTTGGTCGAGACTAAGTTAGAGATGGCGGAACGTGTGCTCGTGACCTCCAATCGACTCGTTCAACTTACGACGGAGATCTTCGTACGCGGGGGGCGAAACCTTGAGCCGCTCGTTGAACAGCAGCTTGAATGTTTTGCCAAGATTCGAACCCTCGTGCAAAAGATCGAGGAGCTTCTGGATTCCAGGAAGCAGAGGGAGCTCTTCGCGGCGGCGAGCGCGCGCTGGTCGTCCATCCACAGGTATGAGCAGTCGTTACACAACATGAGCGCCGCCAATAAAACGCGCCAGCTGGAAACGACGACCGCGGACGTGGTTCTTCCCTTGCTCCTGGACAATTTTTCGTGGATGGCGTTCATCGAATTGCTCCGCGCGGATGTAGATTTGCGAAGCGACGGAGAGCAAAAGAGAGAAATCGCCACGCGCGCCGCGGATGTGGTGCGGGCTAACCAGGAACTGAAGAGCAAAGTCGCCGAGCGTAAGCGCATTGAGGAAAGGCTCTCACAGCTGGGGTCAATCATTGAATCTTCTAACGACGCAATTATCATTCACACCTTGGCTGGAACAATCGTCAGCTGGAACGCCGGAGCGCAACGACTATATGGCTACGAACCGGGCGAGGTGTTGGGCAAATCGGGAAACATCCTGTCGCCCCCCGAGCAGCGGGAAGAGCTCCCGGCGATGCTCGAGCGGCTGAAATCCGGCGAAGCAGTGGAGATGCACGACAGCGTCCACATTCGGAAGAATGGCGAGTTGATCGAGGTGTCCACGGCGATTTCACCGGTAAACGACGCGGCCGGAAAGATGATCGGTGCGGCAACGATCACGAGGGACATCAGCGACCGAAAGAGGGCGGAGGAACGCTTTTACAAGGCGTTCCACGCCAATCCGGAGCCGATCACGATTGCGCGGCTCGACGACGGCATGTACATCGACGTGAACGAAAGTTTTCTGCGCGTGACTGGCTGCACGCGCGACGAGGTGATTGGCCGCACGTCTGTCGACCTGAATTTCTGGGAGCGGGCCGAAGACCGGGCTGTGATGTTGAGGGCGCTCGAGAACAATGGTTCGATTCGGGACGCAGAGATCACGTTCCTGACGAAAGCGGGAGAACAGCGAGTTGGTTTGAATTCCGCCGAGATCATCGAAATCGATGGAAAGAAATGTGTGATTTCCATTTTCCGGGACATGACCGACCAAAAAGCCCTCGAGCGACAGTTGCGCAAATCTCAACGGATGGATGCCATCGGACAACTGTCAGGCGGAATCGCGCATGACTTCAATAACCTGCTAACCGTGATGATCGGGCACAGCGAACTGCTTGAAGAGCGCCTGGCCCGCAGCGAAGCATCCCTCCGGAGCGTGGAAGAAATCAAAAAAGCCGGCACTCACGCGGCATCACTCACGCGGCAGTTGCTGGCGTTCAGCCGCCAGCAGATCTTGGAACAAAAGGTCCTCGACCTGAATGGCATCATTGCCGATCTTGAAAAAATGCTGCAGCGGTTGATCGGAGAAAATATCGAGTTCAAGACTCTCCTCGACCCGAAGCTCGGACGCATCAAGGCGGATCCTGGCCAGATGCAGCAAGTGATTATGAATCTGGTGGTGAATGCCCGTGACGCCATGCCCAACGGAGGAAAGTTGCTGATTCGCACGGCGAATGCCGAGATCGAACGCGCTTTCAAAGTAGACGCCAATCTGCCGCCGGGCCCATACGTGCTGCTCGAAATAACGGACACGGGCGTCGGAATGAGTCCCGAGACGCAAACCCACATCTTCGAACCATTCTTCACGACGAAGGAGGTGGGCAAAGGCACTGGACTAGGACTTTCGACGGTATACGGCGTCGTTAAGCAAAGCTCAGGGCACATTGCCGCTGACAGCGCAGTTGGGCACGGCACGACTTTTTCTATCTACCTTCCTCGAACGGCGGAAAAGGTTCCAGCGCGGAAGCCGGGACCATGCCGCGCGGAAAGCCTACGCGGCACGGAAACACTACTTCTTGTGGAGGATGCGAGCTCTGTTCGCGAACTGACGCGCGAATGGCTCACCACGGGAGGATACAACGTGCTGGAGGCACACAGTCCGGAAGATGCAATTCGGATCGCGAAAGAGAACCACGGGGTAATTCACCTGTTGATCACCGACGTGATCATGCCCAGAATGAACGGCCCGGCTTTGGCAAAGCAGCTCATCGCCATGCGACCGGAGATGAAGATTCTTTACATTTCGGGATATACGGGTTTCATCGATCAGAGGTCAATCGAGCCTGCCGCGTCCATCGTGTCGAAACCATTCACGCGCGAAGCGTTGCTTGGCAAGCTGCGAGAAGTTGTTTCCGCGAACTGCGAGCAGGTTCCTGCGTAGGCCGTTCGTTGCGCATGAAGTGTTGCTGGTCTTAGATCTGAGGCGGCAGCGTCTTTCCGTAAGGAACGCCAGGAGCGCTGAGATTTTGCCCGGTCGCAGTCAGACGTCCCCGCCCTGCAAGCTGAGACACCCAACTGTCAATCACTTCGTTTTGCGCGGGATTCATTTCTCGAAAGATCACTCCCATACCGAAGACGCCTAGGCCGCCGCCGGAGTGGTTGTAGATTACCTTGCCCTTGACGTGGCAGGTGATCGGGCCATAGCAGATGTTCAGTTCCATCTTGGATCCCACAGGAACGAGCTGAAGCGCGTCGACATAGCAGCCGCGCGAGCTTAATTCGCTAACCTGTGCACGCACGGATATTCCTTCTTCGAGACTCATCTCCGCGTCGGCAAAGAACGGGACGCGTGGGTTGGTACGCCTGAGTGCATAGGGAGGTTCAGGCATATTGGCTCGTCTGTTTAGCATAAGCTCCCGCCATTCTGCCTTGATTCTGCCCTGAACACCGCCATCGGCATAGGCCCGCGTGAACGCAGTTTGTCGAAAGACCAACCCTGTTCTTCAGACCGGGTCGCTCCGGGCCTGCTATTAACGCAATCGCCGCACACGCGCCGAAATGGTACGGACGTTCCATTCTTGATGGAGGCGCATACCGCTATAAATAGTCGACTTCGCCGAAATGCCGAATTCGTGTGTGAAGGGTCCTTAAGATCGCCCTTCGCCGCACTGTGCTCTGGGGTGGGGGCTCCAGAACGCAAGGGAGAAGGCGAAAGATTGTTAGTGGAGGCCACATGCCCCTGGATGCGTTAGACCAGGAAACAGTAAACAAGCTGCCCCGGCTGTCACAACTGCGCACCGCTTATGGTGTGCAGGTGAACGAGGTCGGCGTCGACGAGCTTTTCGAGCTTTATCGGAAAACAGGTTTCCTATACCCCGAAAAGGCCTCTCGACTTTTGCCGCATTTGCAGCTTGTAAAGGAAAACTGGCGGCGCATGCTTCGCGCAGAGGAATCGCTGCTGTATGTTCTGACCGCCGGAGACGCAGAGCAGGGACGAGCTTCCCTGGCCGTCTGGCGTAGTGCCCGGCACGGTTGGACGTATCAGCACCTGGTTTCGGAGAACAATCCGTTCGCATCCCGCGCCGTGATGCTGGCTGCCGAAGCCGAGAGTATTTTGAAGGGATCCGACGAGTCCGCGCAGAACTGGTATCGGCCGGAAAATCGCTTCCCCGCACGCGTGTTCGGATCAATGACGGAGAGCATCGGTGGTTCTCTTTCATCGGTTCAACGGCATGCGTATCTCGCCTTGTCGCGCGAACGGTCGCTTCCGCCGGACGCAGGAGTTCGCGTCGTTGCCTACGACCCGAGCCGAAATCGCGACCTTCGTGCAATCGCTGAGATGGCGCGGGGCCGTGTGTATGTGGCGTCTGAAGAGCTGGGGACTGACGTTTCCTTGAGTGCTCTGGACGGGCTATATCGTCGCGTTGGGCTTCGGCGCACGCGAAATGTTTGGCTCGCCTATAGCAAACGCACGGACGAACTGCTTGCCGCCGCACTCGCTTATCGCGGGCCGCTGGGCTTGAACTTCAGCTTCCTGGAGAATCGTTGCGACATCCTCATGTCCCCGCACCTTTCCTCCGGGGAGATCGAAGGCGCAGGAACGGCGCTGCTTAGCGCCGCCGCGACTGCCTATGAGAACTTCGAATTGGAAGATATCCCGATCGTTGCGTCGGAGCACGCCGCTCCCATTCTCGCCAATCTCGGAGCGCAGGTTCTTCGCCAGTATTGCCAGTGTATCTGGCTTAAGGATGGATACGCCCGGTCATACCGGCACGTCGACACTTTCTATTCCAAAGTCTTGTCCCGGTCCCAAAGGCAGAGTTTGCAGTTATCTCGCGTACTTCAGGAAGCCGTATGAAAAACAGCCGCTTGAAAAAAATGGGGGCCCCGCGAGTGAGCGCGGAATCAGTCTCGTCGCGAAAGGGCGGAGCGAGGCGGTTGCTCGCCGTGGCTCTAGCCACGGTATTCGCAGCCACCAGTGTGCGCGCCGACGAGAGCAAACAAGTTAAAGATGTAACCACGATGAGTGTCGAAGACCTCATGAACATGCAGGTCACGTCGGTGTCGAAGCGGGCGCAAAAAGTCGCCGATGCCCCGGCTGCAGTGTTCGTGATCACTCAGGACGACATTCAGCGGTCCGGAGCGAGAAACATCCCGGAACTTCTGGAGATGGTCCCGGGCTTGGAAGTGGCCCGCATCGACGAAAACAAGTGGGCAATTGGATCGCGAGGCTTTAACGGCCGTTTTGACGATAAGTTGCTCGTTCTGATCGACGGGCGAAGCGTTTATACGCCATTGTTTTCCGGCGTGTATTGGGACGTTCAAGATGTGATGCTCGACGATGTCGAGCGGATCGAAGTGATCCGCGGTCCGGGAGCAACTCTGTGGGGCGCTAATGCCGTCGATGGCGTGATCAATATCATTACCAAGAAGGCGAAAGACACACAATCCGCGCTAGTCAAGGCGGGCGGCGGTGATGAAGAGTTGACAGCCGACGGTGTCCGTTACGGCGGGAGTGTCCGTGACAAGGGCTACTATCGAGCGTACGTCAAAGGTTTCGACTTTGCATCGTCGACCAGTCTGACGGGCCAGGACGCGTACGATGGATGGTACCAAGAGAGCGGCGGATTCCGTTCGGATTGGACGCTTTCCCCTAAAGACTCTCTAACGGTACAAGGGCAGATGTATCACAGTCGGGACGGTGAAACCCTGTCAGTCCCGTCTCTCTCGGCGCCATATTCGAGTACATTCCGCAACACGGGCGACTATAGCGGCGGTGACGTACTCACCCGATGGAATCACTCGTTCAGCAATTCGTCCATCTCGCTGCTAGCGTATTTCGACCGGACTAACTTTGCCGATCCAAACTTGTTTGTGGATCACGAGTCCGTCTACGACATCGAATTTCAGCACGATTTCCACGTGGGAAGCTCGCACAACATCGTTTGGGGCGCAGGCTACCGGTCGATCCAGGATCGCAACGATTCGACCTTCACTGTGGCCGTTCAACCGAGCCAGGGCCAGTACAACCAATTCAATGCGTTCTTCCAGGACGAGATAGGACTCCTGAATGACCGCCTGCGATTGACCATCGGCTCGAAGTTGGACCACAACGATTTCACGGGTTTTGACGTTGAGCCGAACGTTCGCTTGCTGGTCAACCTTAGTCAGAACCAATCGGTGTGGGGCGCCGTTTCTCGCGCCGTGCGTACACCGGCGATCACGGAAGAAGGGTTGCAGTTGAACGAGGCGGTTGTTCCCCCGGGCGCGCCGCCGTTCTACAGTCCTCTTCCAGTTGCCGAACAGGTTGAGGGAAGCACAGCTTTCAAATCCGAGGATCTGTTGGCTTACGAGGTTGGCTACCGAGTGCAAGCTACGAAAACGTTCTCGGCAGATATCGCCGCGTTCTACAACGACTACACCAACCTAAGAACAGCGGAACCGGGCCAGCCGTTCACCGAGCCAGTGGGTAGCCCAATTCCAGTCTCTGTGGTCTATCCGTTCGTGGCTGAGAACAAGATGAGCGGCGGCACATACGGCATCGAACCGTTCTTCACATGGAAGGTCTTCCCAATTTGGAAAATCTACGCGAACTATAGCTACCTCCAGATGAACATTCAAAAGAATGCGGACAGTCTCGATCCGACAGCCGATCTTCCGAACGGCATCAATCCCAAGAACCAGGCTTTCTTCAATTCTTCGTTGGAGCTTCCCGGACACATCGAGCAGCACGTGAGCGTCCGATACGTTGATAAGCTGCCTGGTTACAATATCCCCTCGTACGAATCGTTCGACGCCGGCGTTCGTTGGAGTCCGATGCGAGGCGTGACCCTTGGGTTCGATGGCCTGAACTGGCTGAACCATCGACATGTTGAGTTCCTCCCTGACTTCATCAACACAGTGCCCACCGTGGTGACCAGGAGCGTTTTTGGTTCCGTAACGGTGGATTTCGGGAAGCGATGACGAGCCACTAAACCGTACCAGGAAGTTGGGGAGCGCAAGGGTGAGTCAGGGAAATCGCACAAAGTGGAAACTCGGAATCGTCGCCACATGCATCCTTTGCATGTCGCTAGCGTTTCCGGCCAGCGGCCAGGGTTCCGACCCATCGTCCTCCTCCGAATATCTGATCAAAGCGGGGTTCATTTACAATTTCGCGAAGTTGATGGAATGGCCCGCCCCTGTATTCCCGCAACCAAGCTCGCCGATCGTAATCGGAGTTCTGGGAAACACGGATCCATTCCAAGGAACATTGGATGATGTCCTGCGCGGCAAGCAGGTGAACGGTCATCCGTTCGTCGTAAAGCATCTGAAATCGAGAGACGACATAAAGGGCTGCAACATTCTGTTCGTGAGTTCGTCAGAGACTGCACACCTTGATGAGTTGCTTCACCAGATTCGAGGCTTGCCCATCCTGACAATCGGCGACACCCCGGGTTTCGCGGAACACGGTGGAATCATCAACTTCGTTTTGGAGGACGATAGAGTCCGGTTCGACATCGACGTGCAGGCTGCCAAACAGGCAGACCTTACCATCAGTTCACGGCTGCTTGCGTTGGCCAGAATTGTTCCTGATATGGCTGCAGATGGGAGGAAGTCGCAATGAAGCTGACAAACCTCTCCATCAAGGCCAAGCTGATGATCATCACCATGCTGACGAGCAGCGTGGCGCTCGTTCTACTTTCAGTTAGCTATCTCGGTTACGACCTGATCTCGTTTCGCCACCTGCTGGGTGAAGACCTGGCCACCCAGGCGGAAATCATTGGATACAACAGCGCCGCAGCGATGGCGTTCAAGGATGCTACATCGGCGACTGCGGCGCTCTCCGCGCTTAAGGCCAAGGAAGATATCGTAGCTGCGGTGCTGTACAGCCCGAGCGGGAAAATCTTCGCCCAATACACGCGTTCCAACGTGTCGCACCCGGACCTTCCAACCGATCTCCTGCTGGATAACGGCTCCCGTTTTAGAGGCAAGTATTTGGAAGTTTTTCACAAGGTGTCGCTCAATGGCGACCCGGTCGGAACCCTCTTGCTGCAATCGGATATGAGTCAGTGGAGTCTGCGGGCCAGAAGCTACGCTACCTTCTTATTGTTGTTCATGCTGGGTTCTGTTTTCCTGGCTCTCCTGCTGGCGTCAAGGCTGCAGAACCTGATCTCGCGACCCATTCTGCGGCTGGAAGACACCATGCGGGTGGTCTCCACGAAGAAGAATTACGAAGTTCGTGCGCTGAAGTTCTACGATGACGAGATCGGGCGGTTAATCGACGGTTTCAACACCATGCTGGCGGAAATCCAGCAACGGGACAGCGCGCTTCAGAACGCGAACGACCAGCTCCAGACACGGACCCATGAGCTGGAAGGCGAAATCACCCATCGAAAGAAAGCACAGGAAGAACTGCTCTCCGCAAAGCGTGCAGCCGAAGACGCCAGTCGTGCTAAGAGCGCGTTCCTGGCCAATATGAGCCACGAATTGCGAACGCCGCTGAATGCGATCATTGGCTACAGCGAAATGATTCAAGAGGAAATTCAGGAATCCGGACGCATCCAAAACGTTCAGGACGTGCAAAAGATTGAATCCGCCGGCAAACATCTACTGGCATTGATCAATGACGTTCTGGACTTGTCGAAGATCGAAGCTGGGAAAATGGCGCTGCACGTTGAGAGCTTTGAGCCGGCGGTTATGGTTCAAGAGCTTGTTGCCACACTTCAGCCGGCGATCGCGAAGAACTCCAATCGTATCGAACTGCGGCTGTCGGGCGATCTCGGTACAATGCGTTCGGACATAACGAAAACGCGTCAAATCCTTGCGAACTTACTCAGCAATGCCGCAAAGTTCACCGACCATGGAAGCATCTCGCTGAGCGTCGATCGAACCGAGGCAGACGGCCAGCAATGCATCCGATTCCGCGTTCGCGACACGGGAATTGGGATCAGCGCCGAACAGCAGCAAAATCTGTTCCAGGAGTTCGCCCAGGCAGATGTCTCAATTGCCCGCAAGTATGGCGGCACTGGGCTCGGACTTGCCATCAGCCACCGCTTCAGCCAGCTGATGGGCGGCCACATGAGCGTAGAAAGTGAGCCGGGCCAAGGATCCCTATTTACTGTGGTGCTGCCAGCTCAGATCAGCGCTGAGGAGTCCGTGGCCCCCATTGCGAAAGCCGGCAAAGATCAGCCCGTTGCAGCCTCCAAGGCCAAAGAACCCGAAGAGACAATTCTTGTGATCGACGACGACCCGGTTGTGCGCGACTTAATGTCACGATTCCTCGGGAAATTGGGCTTCGACGTTGTTGCCGCTACAACTGGTGAGCAAGGGCTGGCGCTTGCCAGGCGAATTCGCCCCGCGGTGATCACGTTGGACGTGGTGATGCCTGGTATCGACGGCTGGGGTGTGTTGAAGAGCCTCAAGGCCGATCCACAACTTTCAGACATTCCCGTCATCATGGTCACCATTGTGGACAATGAAATCGCAAGTACCAACTTGGGTGCCTCAGGGCATCTGGTGAAGCCAGTCGATCGCGATCGGCTGGCCGATCTCATTGAGAGATGCCGAGGGCCCCATTCCCCTTCGGACGAAGAAGTCGTCACCGTCGGTGCGCCGCGCCCACAAGATAAGACAAAAAGAACAAGACGGCGAGAGCCCCAACCATTCAGGAGCAATTAGGCGTGTCCATCACCATTTTGCTCGTTGAAGACAACGAAATGAACCGCGACATGCTGTCTCGCAGGCTCGAGCGGAAAGGCTATCGAGTTGTCGCGGCCCATGACGGCGGTCACGGACACGCTCTTGCTCATTCCGAGAATCCCGATCTGATACTGATGGACATGAGTCTGCCAGTGATGAACGGTTGGGAAGTCACACGTTTGCTGAAAGCAGATCCGGCGACACGTCATATTCCGATCATCGCGCTCACCGCGCATGCGCTTGCCACGGACAAGGTAAAGGCGATCGAAGCGGGGTGCGACGACTATGACACGAAGCCTGTGGATTTCGGCAGGCTGCAGGAAAAAATCAACAGTGCCCTTGGGGAGAGAAGGCCTTCATGAATTCCAGGCAGAATCGGCTGCTTATCGTAGATGACAACGAACTGAATCGCGACATGCTGGCCCGGCGTCTGGAGCGGAAAGGCTATGTGGTTGAAGTGGCAGCGGGCGCCGCACAATTAATGGAGTTTGTTAAAGCGAAATCATTTGATCTCGTGCTTCTCGACATCGAAATGCCGGAGGTCAGCGGGCTTGAGGCGTTGGAGGCACTTCGTAACCTCTACTCGCCCATTCAGTTGCCGATCATTATGGTGACGGCTCGAAACCAAAGCGAGGATGTGGTCAAAGCCCTGGAGTTGGGCGCCAATGATTATCTCACCAAGCCCGTGGATTTCGCTGTTGCGCTTGCACGTATCGGCACACAGCTCTCGCATAAGCGTGCTCAGGAGAGTCTGAAGGAAAGCGAGGAACGCTATGCGTTGGCGGCTCGCGGCGCCAACGATGGTCTGTGGGATTGGAACCTGTTGACGAACGCGATCTATTTCTCTGGTCGATGGAAGTCCATGCTGGGGTGCCAGGAGAGCGAAATTGACGACCGGCCGAGCGAGTGGTTCGATCGGATTCACGACGCAGACCGCGACAGAGTGAAGGAGGAACTCACCGCCCATCAAAACGGCCTTTCACCTCATTTCGAGAGCGTTCACCGACTGCGCCACAAGGACGGGACTTTCCGTTGGATGCTGAGCCGTGGAATTGCCACGAGAGATGAGTCAGGGAAGCCGGTTCGAATGGCCGGCTCGCAAACCGACGTTACGGAAGGGAAGGTATCGGATCCGCTTACAGGTTTGCCCAATCGACTGCTGTTCCTAGACCGATTGGATCGTCTGATGAAACATGCGAAGCGGCATACGCAATCGCGTTTCGCCGTTCTCTTCCTGGATCTTGACGCGTTCAAGATGATCAACGATTCAATGGGCCATCTTATCGGCGATCAACTTCTGCTGGGTGTTGCAAAACGGCTGGAAAGCTGCCTGCGCGCGACCGATACAGTTGCCCGCCTGGCGCCGGAGACGTTCACGCTCGCCAGAATGGGCGGTGACGAATTCACAGTGTTGCTCGACGAACTAAGAGATTTGGACGATGCCGAGCAAACTGCGCAGAGGATCATAAAAGCATTCTCGGAGCCCTTCGTTATTGGCGGCAAAGAAATCTTTACGTCGGCGAGCATTGGAATTGCCCCGGGTAATTCAAACTATCGCCATCCTGAAGAGATACTGCGGGATGCTGATACCGCCATGTATCGAGCCAAATCGCTCGGCAAGGCGCGATATGAAGTTTTCAGCGCGGATATGCGGGCAAGCGTAATGGCCCGGTTAGAACTTGAGACGGATCTGCGCCGCGCCATAGAACGCGAGGAATTTCGCAATGTTTATCAGCCGATCGTGAACCTGGAAACCGGCGAGATCATGGGGTTCGAAGCGCTGTTGCGTTGGGAACACCCATCCCGCGGGCTGCTCGCGCCTAAAGAATTCATCCAAGTGGCCGAGGAAACAGGTCTCATTCGCGAGCTCGGCTGGTGGAATCTGCGCCGGGCCTGTCTGGATATCAGTGATTGGAATGCGCAGATGGGTAGCGATCGCCCCCTTACGATGAGTGTCAATCTCTCGATTAAACAGTTCATGCAGCCGAATCTAGTCGAGAGCATTAAGAATTTGCTTCAGGAGCTTAGGCTTCAGCCGGAGACACTAAAGCTGGAAATTACCGAGAGCACAGTCATGGAAGATCCGGTGATTGCGATCGAAATGCTCCAGCAGATGAAAGCGCTGGGCATTCGCCTCGCTATCGACGATTTCGGCACGGGCTACTCTTCGCTCAGCTATCTGCATCGCTTTCCGCTCGACACGCTCAAGATCGATCGGACCTTCATTAGTGGGGTAGACGGTGGGGTCAACGGAATGGAAATCGCTCGAACAATCCTGCCGCTGGCCAAGAATCTCTGTCTCGATGTCGTCGCAGAGGGAGTGGAAACCGCCGAACAGGTTGAAGAGCTGAAACGGCTGAAATGCCAATATGCGCAAGGATTCTATTTTTCCAAACCTGTATCGCGAGAAGAAATCGAATCTTTGTTGGCCGCCCGCACAGCCAAGTGATGGGCGCTCTTTCGAGCGTGTCATGACAGTCATGCGCCCGTACATCATGGAACACCCCGCAGAGGGGCAGCGTCTTTTAGATAAGGCCGACGCTCACCCGTGGATCTGCAAATATCTGCAACCGCATTTAGGGCAAATCAACACCCTGCTGTCGGTGGGATGTGGCCCGGGCGTATTTCTGCGCGAAATTGCCGAGTCCGACCCTGAGATCGAGATCGTCGGCGTGGATAAAAGTCCCCGGCGAATTCAGCAGGCCCAAACACGGTTTTCCGGCTTGCCAAACGCTCACGCGTTCGTCGCTGATGCGACTGCTTTGCCATTCAGGAACAGTAGGTTCGACTTGGTTTTTAGCCGTTTTCTGTTGGAATACCTGCCAGATAGGCAGCTTGCGGTACAGGAAATGGCCCGGGTATGCAGCGATGGCGGCAAAGTTCTGCTACAGGATCTAGATGGCCAACTCCTCTGGCACTTTCCTGAAGATCAGGAGCTGCAAGAGACGACCGAGCGCGTAGTGAACTATTTGCAGGGTAGCGGGTTCGATCCGTTTGTCGGACGGAAACTATATAGTCTCTGTGTCCATGCCGGACTTTCAGATGTGACGGTCCAGGTAGACCCGTATCACCTTTACGCAGGCCGTATCGACGAGAAGAACTACTCACACTGGCAAACGAAACTTGAAATCGCAAAACCACAGCTCGTCGCCGTGCTGGGCAGCGAGGCGGCCGCCCGGCGCTATTCGGATCGCTTCCTGAACTATTTACTTGATCCGGAGACTTTAACCTATTCGTGTTTGTTCACCGTCACCGGGCGGAAACGCCGCGCATCGCGTCCTAAGTGACGCTGAGGCTAGAGCGTGAAGGTATCCAGTCGTCCCTGAATACCCCGGGACAGGCCTCAAGGCAGTAGTGAACGACAACACAATCGGAAGCGGTCGTGGCTATACCGGATTGCGCATCTCTTCCCAAAGGCGTATTTCTGCGGCATGGTTGAACTTGCCCGGCGGACGAACGAATGGTGCCGAGGGGCGGAACAGCACCGAACGTCTCACGTGTGGATTCCGATTTCCAGTTCTCGCATCTCCTACACCTGTCCACATTCCTGCTTGAATGCTGGCCGATATCGGCGTAGTTTTCCCGGTAAGAGAGGCCCGGCTGATGGTTGAAAGTTTTGTTGTCATCGCGTTGATTCTGATTCTGTATTTCCTCCCGTCTGTCATCGCATGGAATAAGCGCAGCTTCGGTCCGGTGATGGCGATCAATTTCTTTTTAGGCTGGACGCTCGTTGGTTGGGTCGTGGCGCTCGCCTGGGCGCTGAAGGACGATCCGCAACCTGAGCACGTAATTGCCCAAGCGCCGCAAACGGCTCAAGCGTCGCCGCTGCTTTGCTCAAACTGCGGGAAGTATTCGGCGGCCGATTCACAATTCTGCGCGAAGTGTGGCAGTCCGTTGGCGGCGTAGATTTCCTCTTTGCGAAACGGGATAGTGAGAGTAGCAAGATTCGGGACAGCTGGTCGCGTTGCTCAAGTCACGGCGCGAGATTCGGGCAAAAGCGATGCGCCTCATTCCCGAGTTGTTGGACGAATTGAAGGACGAAGCATCGCAATTGCTCGATTCGATGGACAAAGCAGAGAAGAGCACGGCGAAACTCTAGCAGTTCGGAAAACATCACGCATACGAGCAGGGCCGTCAGTCCTAGACGGCCCTTCTTTTTTGCAACGGAGGCGGGTTCAAATTGAAAAATCATCTGAAAATTGTTTGTCCTGAGATCACGCCATCAATGGGTGAGGTCACGCTTAACGGAAAGCCGCTTCGAGATATCGTCTCGCTCAAGATCGAACTCTCTGGCAAACGTGACGATCCGTTCGTGAAGGTCACTGCGGAATTTTATTCATCGTTTGAACTCGAAGGCGTCTTCTCACAAATCAAAACTGACGGGCACAAAGTTGCGATCACCGCTTAGGCTTTTTATTTCTATCCGCTGCTGCCCAGTTCTGCGGCCCAAGAGTCGCATCCGTTAGGGCCGATTCCAGTTCCAAGAACTACGTTGTTCTTAACGTCTGCGACGTCGCCATCGGGATGGCAGCATTTGTAGCGGGTGCCAACCACTGCGGTTTGTTGTGGCCCAACCGGTTTAATCTCAGGTCCTTGTTCAACGGACCATCGGCAGTCGTAGCAGAACCGTCTGCCTCTCCATTTCGACGGCGGGTTCGGAAGCGTAGGCACGGGCAGCGCAAAACTATCACAGGACTATAAGTGCAGAAAACATCTGATTTTGCCACACGGAAATCAGCTTCCGGCAGCCTTTGAAAGTGCGCGGGTTGCAGGAGTGGAATCGGGAAGGTTTTTGCCACGCGCTAGGGCCGCGCGGCGGACGGATCGCGTCGAAAGGTCCATCTCCAGCGCTACCGCTCGCCAGGACAAGCCCTGGGCACGCAGCGCGGCTATCCTCGCGGCGTCCACGGCAACCCGTGGCCGTCCGAGACGTGCGCCGCGTGCCTTTGCCGCCGCAAGCCCGCTCCTGACGCGTCCGCGAATCAACTCCCGCTCGAATTCAGCGATCGAGGCGAATATCCCGAACACGAGGCGTCCGTTCGGCGTCGAAGTGTCCACTCCCTCATGGAGCGAAACGAAATCGATTCCGAGCGCCCGAAAATCCTCCAGCGCGTTGACGAGGTGGCGCAGGGATCGCGCGAAGCGGTCATAGCGATAGACCACAACAGCATCGAACTGCCGGCGTCGGGCAGCGGTCATCAGGCGGTCAAGCTCCGGGCGGCGTTCTTTTGCGCCGCTGATTCCAGCATCGACATATTCGCCGGCAGCGTCCCAACCCCGGCGCGCGATGTACTCGCGCAACTCACGCAGTTGCATTTCTGGCGACTGCCCGCTTCCGGTTGTGCTGACTCTCGCGTAGATTGCCGCTCGCATCGCGCCTCCAAATTTTGAGAATCTCAAAATCCTCAACGGCTCCGGTCCCGAAGGGCCGGAAAGCCGTCGTGGGTTGTCACCGCGCTGGCAACAAGAATGCCGGCGCAAGATCGCCGTTCGCCGTTGCGTTGATTCGCTCTGTCGCCCAACCGAAGAACGCGCGATCACCGACGAAATCCATCCGAACAGCCTTGCCGGGTTTGGCATTGCCCGCGTGAGCGACAATC
>JBOGNK010000080.1:0-5665 GCA_050747085.1 Candidatus Acidiferrales bacterium | reverse complement strand
CGCGTAAGATGCGCGGTTAGCGACGGCTGAGGAGCTCCGCCGAGGAAGGGACCGAATCGGGCTGGGCGCACATCCTCGATTCAGTCGCCGAAACCTTGGCCAACAAGTCCACCTCGGCCTGGCGTGGGCAGCTGTCGGCCCGGCGTCACGGTCGTGGGTCGGTCGAATGAACAAATGGGGCCAGCCAGCTGCCGAATCGGTCCCTTCCTCGGCGGAGCTCCTCAGCCGTCGCTAACCGCGCATCTTACGCGCGGCCGAGGCCTACGCCTGGGTATCGTTCATTGGCTGAGCGCACCGATCAGCTCTTTGACGGGGGCTTTTCGAAAGATGCCGGATAGAATGGCGCCGGCAGCTATTGCGGTGAGGATTCCTTTCCCCTTGTAGCCCAGCGGCGCAAAGATTGCACTTGCTGCTGCAGCGGAACCAACTCCAAGTCGAATCTTCTGTTCTAGATCACGCATTTCTGTAAGTCTCCTCATTCCGGTTTTAATTTCATCCATGTGCGTCGCCAGGTCCTGTTTTTAGTTACAGCACCCCTCCTTAACCAGTATCCGCAAAGCTCCAGAGTTCGCAATACGGTAATTCGCCTACAACGGTTATTCCTCGAATTTCCGGTCGAGATCCGCTTCGCGGACGTTCAAGGCAGACGCGCCGCGCTCCGCGGTACGAAGAGCGAAAGCGAAAGCGAAAGCATGTATGGCACATGCGCTCTCGCCTGTGCTTTTCTCGCGATGCTCCAGCACGGGACCGCCAGCCCTACGCACCGCTGCGGTTTGCCCGGTGGCTGGGAGTTGATAGCCACGACGAACCCGGGTTTAGTTCGTCGTGGGCTTCCGTCTCCCGACCGGCTCCGATTCTTCTTACGGGCTCAATATCGTGCGGAATATTCTTGACACACCTAGCATTCTAGGGGTAATTGTTATCAGCCGTAGTTGTCTAGGGATTCCATCGATGGCGAAAAACGATCTTCAGGGAAGTCTGGACCTGCTGACACTGAAAACCCTTTCGCAGATGGGGGAGCTGCACGGCTACGGAATCGTGCAGCATATCCAGCGCGCGTCAGACGAGCTGTTGTCGGTGGAGGAGGGTTCGCTCTATCCCGCCTTGCACCGCATGGAGCAGAGCGGTTGGATTCGTTCGGAGTGGAAGCTGACGGATACGAATCGCAAAGCCAAATACTACCGGCTGACGGCTTCAGGCCAGAAGGAATTGCGCAAGGCCGAAGAAAGTTTCGAACACGTAGTGAAAGGCGTGCGCGCGGTGTTGCGGTACGCGCAGGGATGAGCCATGTCCGCAGTTTGCGCGTTAGGGTCGGTGCAGCGCGGCGTCTTCAGCCCGGCACATTGTGCGATGAGTTTGTCATCCTGAGCGAAGCGAAGGGTCTCTCTTCAAGAGAAATCCGGCTTGCAATCATGTCGATCATTCGGCGATTCACGAATCTGCCTTAGGTTTAAATGTAGCGCCGGGGCCTTTAGTCCGGCAACGCTTAAGAGCGGTTCGCCGAACCGGTTGTCATTCTGGGGGCAGCCTTGCCGCCCGAAGAATCTCTCTTTCTTGGTTTGAGTTTAAATGTAGCGCCGGGGGCTTCAGCCCGGCATGCGGGGTTTGGTCATGTCGATCATCCGGCGATTCGCGAATTTGTTCCACCGTTCGAAGCTGGACGAAGAGATCGAAGCAGAGCTGCGTTCGCACATCGAAATGCGCACGGCAGACAACATCGCCGCAGGCATGTCGCCGGAGGCAGCGCGCCGCGATGCGGTACTGCGATTTGGCAGCAGACCTGCCATGAAGGAACGCGTAGTCGCGGCCGACGCGCAGATGTTTCTCGACTCACTCTGGCGCGACCTGTGTTACGCGGCGCGGCAGTTGCGGCGGTCACCTGGTTTCGCGATGACCGCGATTCTGACGCTCGCGCTCGGGATCGGCGGCAATACCGCCATTTTCAGCTTGTTCGATACGGTGATGCTCCGCTCCCTTCCTGTGCACGATCCGGAGCACTTGGTGCTCTTCACTTGGCACGCGGGAGGCCCGTGGGACCGCGGCCTTTACACTTCCTACGGCGATTGCTTCAACCGAGTCGCTACGAAGCGGGCGATTGGCTGCTCGTTCCCCTTGGCTTTCGTGAATGCAATACGCGCGGAGACGAAGATCTTTTCCGGGGTGGCCGAGTTCTCAGGCCCTGCCCGGCTCGGTATGACCGGAGATGGGGTGGCGAGAGAGATAAGCGGAGAGGTCGTTTCCGGCGATTACTTCTCCACTTTGGGCGTCGAAGCCGCGCTCGGCCGCACGCTCGACCCAAGCGACGACACACCGAGTGCCGCGCCCGCCGTCGTGCTGAGCTACGCGTTTTGGCAAAGCGCATTTGGCGGCAAGCGGTCGGTCCTCGGCCGGACCATATTTCTCAATACGGTGCCCTTCACCATCGTTGGCGTGGCGACCGCAAGGTTCACGAACCTCAGCCCCGGCAAAACGCAGGATTTGTGGCTGCCGATCTCCGTTGCCCAGCGAACGGCCACCGCCCTTCCCTACCGTGAGACTGGTGCGTACATGCCCGACGAATCAGACTGGGAGCACTGGTGGCTCGTCGTGTTGGCCCGGCTCCAGCCCGACGTTTCGCGCCAGCAGGCAGGAGCTGCGGCAAGTGTGTTCTTCGAGAACGGCCTGCGGGCATCGGGACGGGAACAAGCGGGGATGACGAATCCGGGGATTGTTCTCGATCCCGCGCCGGAGGGGCTCAGCGGAATGCGCGATCTCTATTCGCGGGAGCTTTACATTTCCCTGTTTGCAGCGGGCATGATCTTGCTCATCGCCTGCGCCAATGTCGCCGGCCTGCTTGTGGCGCGCGGAGAAGCGAGACAGAAGGAAATCGCGCTCCGGATGGCGGTCGGTGCGCGCCGCGGCAGAATCGTCGGCCAATTGCTTACCGAGAGTCTCCTGCTCGCGGGTTCGGGCGGGCTGCTTGGCGCTGTGATCGCGTGGTGGGGCGTGCGGATCATTACGCCGATGATCGCGGGCAGCGCGCAGGGGAGGTTCCCATACGTTGTAGTCCCGGATTGGCGCGTCCTGGGCTTCACACTGGGGATAACGATTCTCTCGACGGTTTTCTTCGGTTTAGCGCCCGCGTTCGCTGGCACGCGACTCGACCTGGTGCCATCGCTGAAGGAAAACGCGCCCACGCGGCTTGGCGGTCCGCCGCGGTTCCGCTGGCTCTCGCTGGGACGCGGGTTGGTGGTGGCGCAGGTGGCTCTCGGCGCAGTGGTTTTGTGCGGTGCGGGGCTGCTAGTGCGCACGCTACAGAATCTCAGCGCGATCAATCCCGGATTCGATCCGCATAGTGTTTTGCTCGTCGACCTGGACGCGAGCCAGTCGGGCTACGATCTCCCCCGGATCGAAAACCTCTATGCACGGTTGCGCGAGCGCCTGGCCGCTCTGCCCGGCGTAACCTCCGCCAGCTACTCGTCTATGCCGTTGGTGAGCGACCACCAGACCGAAACCACGGTCCACATCGAGGGACAGCCAAGAGACCCTGGAAGGAATGTGGAAGTACTCGGCGTCGGGGCGGACTTCCTGCGCACGACGCGAATTCTGTTACTCGAAGGCCGGGCGTTCGACTCCGAGGATTTCCAGCTTGCCCCCGAAGAGCGCCGGGCATTCGAGGCTGCCATGCAAGCTGTGAAGAATGCAGCCCTGTCTAAGCCCCCGAACTCCGCGGAATTGAAAAAAGCCCTCGACGAGATGCGATCTGAGTTGGATAAAATCCAAATCCCCGTTCTCGTCAACGAGGCGTTCGTTCGTCAATATCTGCACAGAGGGACTCCGCTCGCAACGCGGATGATGGTAGACATAGCCGATTTTGGACTTGCTCGAATCGTTGGCGTCGTTGCCGATACGAAGCTCAGCGGTCTGCGCAGCCCCTTCTTTCCAACGCTCTATTATCCGTTCGACGGAGACAGAGCCAGCTTTGAACTGCGCACGATGCGCGATCCTATCTGGCTGGCGCCGACGGTCCGGCAAATCGTCAAGCGGGCCGATCCCACTTTGCCGATAGGGACTGTCGTCACGCAGACCCAGCAGATTAACGAAATTCTATGGCAGGAGCGGATGCTCGCCCGCCTATCGACTTTTTTCGCAGTGCTCGCGCTCCTGCTCGCTTCGATTGGGCTGTACGGTTTGCTGGCGTATGAGGTGACGCGCCGCCGGCGAGAAATTGGGATACGCGTGGCACTCGGCGCGCTGCCGGGTGACGTGATGCGGGCTATTGTCCGGCAGGGCCTGCTGCTGGCAGCAATCGGCGCTGTTGCGGGTACGGCCGCTTCGGTCGCGGTGACGCGCGCTCTCGGCAGTTTACTTTACGGCGTGCATCCTGCCGATCCCCTAACTTTCGCTGCCGTCGCCGCCCTCTTCCTCCTCATCGCTCTTGCCGCCTGCTGGATTCCTGCGCGTCGTGCCCTGCGCGTCGATCCGATGGTTGCCTTGAGGTACGAATGAGCATGTCCATTCTTCGGCGAATTGCGAATCTGTTTCACCGTTCGAGGCTGGACCAGGAGATCGAGGCGGAACTGCGTTCGCACATCGAAATGCGCACGGCAGACAACATTGCCGCGGGCATGCCACCAAAAGAGGCGTGACGCGTTGCTCTCCGCTCCTGACGCACGACTAGCGCGGCTTCTTTTGTCTCCCGGTACCGCGGTAGCGCTCGCTCGATTGCCGTTACACTCGTCCCACCCATCTTGCTTCCTGAGATTCCGACCAACACCAGTCCCGCAACCACCAAAAGCGTCGCCGCGACCTTCGTTACCAGCTCCCAGCCGCCGAATTCCTCTTTCAGCCAGTTCGGCTTCAACTTTGTGAACAGGTATGCGCCGACAAAGATTACGGCGTACCGCACGCCGGAGATCGCATCCACCAGCGCGGGATGCGTTAGGCTGATCGCATATGTAACAAGAAACGCCCCCACTCCAGCAATGAAGCGATTGACGAAATACCAGAACCGGCTGCTCGGCTTCGCCTCTTCAGACTCTTCAAAAATTTGCTTCCGCCAGGATGTCGGGACAAGCAGCGCCATCGCCCCGACAAATGTTCCGATCGTGAACCAAACGTAGCCTGTCACGAAATTCGTATGGTTATAGACGACTTTCAGTAGCACGTTCTCCAGTCCGAGCAGGCCCGAAGCGAGCAGCACGGGCCCCCACAGTTTCTTCAATGGAAAATTTTCGGACAGGAACATTACGAATCCACCGCCGGTCATCAACGCGAACCCAATCAGCTGACCTCCGCTTAGCTGCTTCGAAAGGAGCGCGTAGCCGATCGCCACAGTCGCAACCGGCGAGAATCCCCCCATCACCGCCAGGGTTTCGGAAGCTTCGCCCATTTTTAGCGCCAGATAATAGAAAAAGACGGCGACCAGGTCGATGATCCCCGTGCCGAATGCCAGAACGATCACCCACAGGTGCGTGCTGCGATAACCGAAGGGAACTAGCACCACGCCGAACACGCTGATCGCGCCCAGCCAAAATACGTACCCAAGCAGATTCTTGGTCCCCGGCGTCTTCAGCAGTATCTTGTCCCAGACGAGCGAGACCCCGATCAGCCCATGGGCAACAATCGCGATCAGAACTCCGTTTTTCGCAAGTTCGAACATGACTCGGCTTGATCAGTGTGGATG
>JBOGNK010000079.1:0-5828 GCA_050747085.1 Candidatus Acidiferrales bacterium | reverse complement strand
CTCGAATGCTGTTGACGTGGTTGTGGTGGACTCGGTTGCCGCGCTGGTTCCCAAGGCCGAATTGGAAGGCGAAATGGGCGAGCCGCAGATGGGCCTGCAAGCGCGGCTGATGTCGCAGGCGCTGCGCAAGTTGACAGCAATCGTCAACAAGTCGAAGACGTGTCTCGTGTTCATCAACCAGATTCGCGAAAAAATCGGCGTGATGTTCGGCAATCCGGAAACGACGACCGGCGGCCGCGCGCTGAAGTTCTACTCGTCGATTCGCGTGGATATTCGCAGGATTCAGTCGATCAAGGAAGGCGATCGCGTCGTCGGATCGCGCACGCGCGCAAAAGTGGTAAAGAACAAAGTGGCCGCGCCATTTCGCGAAGCCGAATTCGACATTATCTATGGCGAAGGAATTTCGCGCGAGGGCGATCTGATCGACCTGGGCGTGATGAAAAACGTCCTCGAAAAATCGGGCACGTGGCTTTCCTACAAGGGCGAGCGCATCGGCCAGGGACGCGAGAATGGGCGCATGTTCCTGAAGGAGAACGCCGACTTCCGCGCCAAGATCGAGAACGATGTCCGCAAGGCGCTGGGCCTGCCGACATCCGCCGCGGAAGAAAACGGCAAGGCGGCCGCCCCAGCGGAATCGTCGAAGACGGTATCGATGGCAGCTGCCGCCGGCAAGGCGAGATTGAAATAGCGGCGACAGGCTTCCCCAAACGTTGAACGGGACGTACCTTTTACGGCAGCAGCCTGCCGTTTAAGGGCAAAAGCTGTGGCCGAAAAACGTCCATTCCTCGCCATTCGCGGCCATAGGCGGGCGCGCAAATCCTGCCGACATGCCGTTGCGACCTATCGCGCCTGATTGCTAAGTTTCGCTGCTCGAATAGATAACGCACCACCCTGTTCGTCCGGACAGTTGTGCATCCCCGCTAAACTGCGCAGAATAAACTTTGGAATTCCCGTTGCAGAAAGTACTGGTGGTACTTACACTGGCTTCGCGGCGGGAAGTTTGGTATCAGCCGGCAGTAAAAAGTCGCAAGACAAAACCAAGGCAGGCCCAGGCACCTGAAGTTGGAGCACCAGGAGACTGGCGCTCCCAGGACGATTTCCGGCGCGTTCGAAAGACGATTTCGACCGCGTTTGAAACGCGACCCGCCAGGCCCAGGTGGGACGGTCGATGAAAAGGAACTCCGTTGTTGCAGGGCTCACCGCTTTTCTTTGCCTATTGATCGCGGGCGTCGCCACTCAGGCGTCGGCCGCCGCGAAACGCACCTATCGCTCACGCGCTCATCACCATCGCTACTACTACTTCGATCCAGCCAAATATGATGCGGGCACCTATGATGTCGCCGAAGTCCGCGAGCTGGCCATCGAGGCGCTAGGACATGAACGCGGCGCCGTGGTCGCAGTCGACCCAAGCAATGGCCGCATCCTGACGATTGTCGATCAGAAGATGGCATTTCAGGACGGCTTCGAGCCGTGCTCGACGATCAAGCCGGTGATTGCACTTGCCGGACTCGAGCAGGGAGCGATCACCAGCAGCACAATGATTAAGGTCGGCCAGCGCCGATATATGGATTTGACGGAAGCGCTGGCGCACTCGAACAACAAGTTTTTTGAGGTGCTGGGAAGCCGGATGGGTTTTGACGTGGTGCACCGATACGCGGAACTCGTCGGACTGGGCCAGCGCGTCGGATACAACATTCCACAGGAGCAGCCGGGTGTGCTGCCGTCGGCGCCGCCGGCGTACGGCGGAGTGGCCCGCATGTCGAGCTTCGGCGAAGGGATTCGCATCACGCCCCTACAACTGGCCGAGCTGGTTTCCGGCCTGGCGAACGGCGGAACTTTCTACTACCTGCAGTATCCGCAGACGCAGGAGGAAATCCAGAATTTCACTCCGCGCGTCCGCAAGCAGATCGACATCGCGAAATACGTACCGGACATTCAAGCAGGCATGCTGGCCGCCGTGATGTACGGAACGGCGCACCGCAGCTATGATCCCGCCGGCGAGCAGGCGCTGGGCAAGACCGGCACGTGCACCGACGACCATGTGGGCGGCAGGCTTGGCTGGTTCGTCTCCTACGCGGATCAGATACATCCGAAAATCGTGATCGTCGTCCTCCTCCATGGCGGAGGCCGGTTGACAAACGGCCCGTTCGCGTCGGGAATCGCCGGACACATCTATCGCGGGCTTTACCAGCGCAACTATTTCATCGAGGCGGACGCGAATCCAACCACCGCGGAATCCACGACGGGATCGGGATCTTTGCGTTAGGCATTTCGTTACTCAGCTGACGCGCACGCGTCGGTTCTTATCGACAAGATCGGCGTGGGGCGCCCGCCTCGGCGGGCAGGCGCCGATGTTTTCTAACCTTCGCAACGGAAACGAGCATGGCTCGATTCATCACTAAACGAAAGATAATTTGCTGGTGCGCGCTGACGGCCGCAGGGATCGCGTTCGACGCCGCCTCGTATAACGTTCGGCGCTCGGCGGAGCAGAAAAGCGTCGCGGTGAACGCAGACCTGTTGTCGCGGCAGCAGGCGCGACTGATGCAGCAGAAGATCGTTTTCAGCGCCGCAATGGTGCCAGCGCAGCTTCCCTTCACGGCAATTCTCCATCGGCTCGGAATTGAACCAGCGACGGCGGCGCAAATCGCGGCCTCTGCACAGTCGGTGTTCGACTTGCGGCACGTACGCGCCGGCAACGAACTGGCAATCGGCCGCTCGGTGATGGGAACGCTGCGCGCCATCCGATACCGCATCGATACAGATCGAGTCCTCCTTATTTCGTCGACTGGCGGCGATTTCCATTCGGAGATCAAGACGATCCCCTCGCGCACGGAAGTGGTGGGCATCAGCGGGCAGATTCAGGATTCTCTCTTCGATGCCATAACGAATGCGGGAGAAAAACCCGAGCTGGCTCTGCGGCTCGCCGATATTTTCGGGTGGGATCTGGATTTCTATACCGATCCGCGAACCGGCGATACGTTCCGTGTGGTTGTGGAGAAGAAGATCCTTGCGAACGGCGAGTTCGGCGGGTATGGGCGGGTGCTGGCTGCGGAGTACAACAATGACGGGCGCCCGTACCGCGCAGTCCTCTTCCACGATCCGGCCGGCCATCCCGCCTATTACACGCCGGACGGCAAGTCGATGAAAAAAGTTTTTCTGCATTCGCCGTTGAAATTTGCGGCGCGGATTACGTCGCACTTCAGCCTGAGCCGTTATCACCCGATCCTGAAGATTTACCGCCCCCATCTTGGGACAGATTACGCGGCGCCTACCGGCACGCCCGTACAATCCGTCGGCGATGGCCGCGTGATCTATGCCGGACGAAAAGGCGAAGACGGCAACCTGGTCGAAATCCGGCATGCGAATGGCTACATGACGTTCTACATGCACCTTTCGCGCATCCTTGTTCACACCGGCCAGCAAGTGCAGCAAGGGCAGACCATCGGGCTCGTCGGCATGACCGGGCTCGCCACGGGACCGCATCTCGATTTCCGCATCGAGCGACACGGTCAATTCGTGAATTTCGAAAGGCTGCCGCTGCCTCCATCGCAACCAGTGGCGAAGAGCGACTGGGCGGAATTCACTGCCGCGCGAGACTCCGATCTCGCGCAAATGCCTTCCCTGCCCGGCCAGCAGACCACAACGGCAAAGCTGACGCCCGACACTCCGACTCCGCTGCCCGGCCACTAGGCTGTCGCAACTTCCCGCCGCAAATTGTCCTGCCTCAGCTGGAAATGGAGAAAGCGTTCGTCCGTTAAGATAACGGAGTGAACACATGAAGAAACGACGAAAGCACTACACGCCGGAAGAGAAAGTCGCCATTCTGAGGAGGCATTTGGTGGAAGCAGTGCCGATCTCGGACCTGTCTGACGAGTCGGGACTCCAGCCAACCGTGTTCTACCGCTGGCAGAAGGAGTTCTTCGAGAACGGAGCCGCCGCTTTCCAGCAGAGAGGCCGCAACAACCATAAGCCCGAACAGGAACGAATCGCATATCTGGAAAAGAAGGTCCAGACGAAGGACGAAGTGCTGGCCGAACTGATGGCGGAGCACGTGGCCCTAAAAAAAAGAGTTGGGGAACTCTGACCAGGGTCTGGGTTCCGCACGATACGCGGGACGAGATCGTGGATTTCGTCCGGCGCTGGTCGGAGAAGACCGAGATCAGCGCCGGGCGGTTTATCCAATGGCTCCGCATCTCAGGCAGCAAGTTTTACGGCTGGCGCGAGCGGTACGGCAGGGTCAACGAGCATAATGGCTGGATTCCCCGAGACTTTTGGCTGGAGGATTGGGAGAAGCAGGCGATCATTGCGTTCCACCTGAGGAATCCGCTGGAAGGTTATCGGCGGCTGGCGTTCATGATGCTGGACGCCGACATCGTGGCGGTGAGTCCGGCCAGCGTGTGGCGGGTGCTGAATCGGGCGGGGCTGCTGCGGAAGTGGAACGGAAAGCCCTCGAAGAAAGGGACGGGTTTTGAACAACCGCCGCAGCCGCACCAGCATTGGCATATCGATGTTTCCTACCTGAACGTTTGCGCGACGGTCTACTACCTGTGCAGCATCCTGGACGGCTGCAGCCGTTTCCTGGTTCACTGGGATCTTCGCGAGCGGATGACCGAGGCTGACATCGAGATCGTTCTGGAACGCGCCAAAGAGCAGTATCCTGGCGTTAAACCGCGAATCATTTCCGACAACGGGCCGCAATTCATCGCCAAGGACTTCAAGGAGTTCATTCGCATCTCGGGCATGACGCACGTCAGGACTTCGCCATATTACCCGCAATCGAATGGCAAAATCGAACGTTGGCACAAATCACTCAAAGGGGAGTGCATCCGCCCCGGCACGCCCCTTTCACTCGAAGATGCACGGCGTTTGGTGCATGGTTACGTAGAGCACTACAACAACGTGCGTTTGAACAGCGCCATCGGATACATCACGCCGAAGGACATGCTCGCCGGGCATCAGCAGGAGATTCAAGCCGAGCGGGATCGGAAGCTGGAGGCGGCGCGGAAACAGCGGCAGATTCGTCGCCAGCAGGCCGCGTGACAGATAAAAACGGGTTACTTCCGGTTTGCGGCTTCGTTCTTGCCGACCACCCTCCCAGAACTTCCCGCAAACCCGTTTCTGGATAACTTCCGCACAGCCGACTACCCCATTGGGTCGCGAACGTTCAGCTGACCTGGCGGCGCGTTCACTAGAAACGAAAGAGCAACGAGCAGTGACAGTGCAGTCCCAAATGTTTCTAGATGTCTCACTGGTGCGGCCCATTCCGGGTGCAACACCTTAAGAGGCGAAAGCAAAAAGGGTCCAAACCACCCAGCGAAGAACACGCGTTCCCATCCTTTGCTGCGATAGATGAACGAGTAGGCGAGCCAGCAAAAATACCCGTAGAAGGCGACGTTGACAGCGATGGCCAACCAACCGTGCACCAGGCCACCAAACAAGGGCCATAAAGGCTTGACGCGCGAGCGATGCAATTCGTCTCTAATCGAGAGGGCGAATAGGAATGCAGCTAGCCCCACCGCCATTGCCGCCCTAAGGCGGGTCGTGAGTAGCCACGCTGGACGCTTCACTGGAGCCATTCGAGTCGCTTCGGATACGGCATGTTACCACCTAATGCGAATCAAAATACTCCCTGCTGTAAGCGCTCGTTTGGGACCGAGTGGACGAGTTGCGAGCAATCCGGAGGTTGAGACCAATGGACATGTGGGGCTACAATTGCCTTGCCCGAAAGGGCGGATTACTCACTAACGGAAAGCGCCCTCTCTCCATTTCCGGCTGAACCAGCACACCTTTAGGGCCTCTACGTCGGTCTGTGCTGGTTCTTTCTGGTC
>JBOGNK010000078.1:0-6266 GCA_050747085.1 Candidatus Acidiferrales bacterium | reverse complement strand
GTCATGGGCCGGGGTGTCTGCACCTTTTCAATTTCGAGGGCGATGGCGTTGGCCTCGTAAATCCCCACCCAGATCGGCAGGATCCCCATTCCTTGGGTCTCCTTCAGCACCACCACGGGCATGTTGGTCACCGGATCCATCATTAATCCTCGGATTTTGACCTCGACCTCCATGCTCGCCTCCCTGCCGGGCTACGACGGCTCGATGTGCTCGCCCACAAGACTGTTCGGTCCCGCGCGCGTCACTCGCACCTGCGCGTATTGTCCCAGAATGTTTTCATGCCTAGAAGTGAAATTTAATACCCGGTTGCTGGTACTTCGGCCTGTCCATTGTCCCCGTGAAGCGCGCCGGCCATCTACAAGCACCTCGAACGTTTCTCCGATAAGTTTTTCATTCGCCGCGAGCTGAATCTGCCGCTGGCGGTCCTGCAAAATAGCAAGACGCCTTCCCTTCTCGTCTTCGGAGATTGCGTCATCCATGCTGATTGCCGGCGTGTTCGGGCGTGGAGAATATTTGAAGGCGAAAACTCCGTCGTAGCCCACTTCATCGAGCAGCGTCACCGTGTCCTCGAAATCTTTTTTCGTTTCGCCGGGGAAGCCGACAATCACGTCAGACGTGATCGAGATCGGCCGCTTTGCCGCGTGAATCCATGAAATTTTTTCCAGATATTGCTCGCGGGTGTACGTGCGGCCCATCGCTTTGAGGATTCGCGTCGAACCGGATTGCACGGGCAGGTGGACGTGGTCGCAAATCGCGGGAACATCCTCGATCGCTTCCACAATTTCACGATGAAAATCGTTGGGATGCGACGTCGTAAAGCGGACGCGGCGAATGCCATCAACGGACGCCACGACGCGTAGCAATTCAACGAAATTCATTCCGCGCGCCGACGGATCGCGATACGAATTCACCGTTTGCCCCAGAAGCTGAATTTCCGTGTAGCCGGAATCGGCCAGCCGCCGCACTTCCGCGAGGACCGATTCGCTCCCCCGGCTGCGCTCGGGTCCGCGAGTATGCGGCACAACACAGTAAGCGCACGAATAATCGCAACCTTCAATGATCGTCAGATACGCGCGAAAAGGATTGTCGCGCCGAGTGATTTCCGTCTCGAACGTTTCATCCGTATCGAGATCGAGTCCCATCACGCGACGTCCGCCCGCTTCGAGCTGCTCCACCAAATCCGGCAGCTTGCGGTAGCTTGCCGAACCGCACACCAGGCTAACCCACGGCGCGCGCTCGAAAATCTCTTCGCCTTCCTGTTGCGCGACGCAGCCAAGCACGCCGATGACCTTGCTACTGCCGCTCGCCGGCGGCTTCTGATCGCCGAGGCGCGAAAAAACTTTTTGGGCTGCCTTTTCGCGAATGCTGCACGTGTTGAATAGCAGCAGGTCGGCGTCAACAGGATTTCTTGCGGCGCGATAGCCGCGGCCCAGCAGTACGCCCGCCACTTTTTCGGAGTCGTGCACGTTCATCTGGCAGCCAAACGTCTCGATGTAGAAGGATTTCGGAGCGATCGCTTCGCCGATTGTGGTCGCGTCGCCTTCCATCACGGGCACGGCATGCCTTTCCCCCGCGCTAACTGTCGGGGGTGCGCTGTTGCAGTCCGTGCGCAGAGCCTCGATGCCAATATCGAACGGTTTGCTCATCACTTATCGGCATTCTAGCACACGAGCGCGACACGCCTCGGTCCGCCGGATTTCAGCAGCAATCCGCCCGCGCATCGTGGCAGCGTTTGTGCAAGCCGCGCACTCCCGGGTCGAATTTCCATTTTGAGGTTCGATCCTCCGTCGTCGCTTCCGCCAAATTGCCCGAACTATTTTCAAACAAGGCCGACTTTGGCGCAGTAAACTTTCATGGAGCATTCAAAACTGTTTTTCGACGCGACCAGGTACTAGTCGACAGGATCATTCCCGGCCCGGAAAGCGAGTCACATGGAGAATTCGTCGGTCGATACGGACGTTTTGATCGTCGGTGCGGGGCCGGTTGGGTTGTTTCTAGCGAATGAGTGCGCCCGCCGCGGCCTCCGATCGAGGCTGATCGAGGCGCGGGCGTCTCAGTCGGAGCATTCCAAGGCGCTGGCAATCTTCCCTCGGACGCTGGAGATATTCGATATGGCTGGGGTGGTAAACCCATTCCTGCAAATGGCCAATCGCGTCACGTCAGTTTCGGTTATGGCTCGTGGCCGCAGACTGGCCCAGATGCACTTCACCCCGGAAGGCACGGTTTACCCGTTCATCGCGATGGTCCCGCAGGACGTAACCGAGAAACTGCTGGTCGCGGAGTTGAAGCGCAAAGGGCGAACAGTCGAGTATGAGACCATCTTCGTTTCGGCCGAACAGCAGGGCGACCATGTGAACGTGACAGCAGATCGCAAGGGAGAAACGATCAAGATCAACGCATCGTTCGTCGTCGGCTGCGATGGTGCACACAGCGCGGTTCGGCATCTGCTGAATTTGCCATTCGAGGGAGCGGTCTATGAAGCGTCGTTCATGCTAGCGGACGTGCAGACGAACGATGCCCTTCGCGCCGATGAAATGCACTTGTGCCCCAGCGAGCGCGGTCCGGTCGCCGTCTTCCCGATGAGCGCCACCCGGCGGCGCGTCATCGCAACCTGTGAACATACGGAAGGAGACGCTCCTTCGCTCGACTTCGTTCGTGGCGTGGTGCGAGAGCGCGGCCCCGAAGGAATGGAGGTCCTCGCGCTGAACTGGAGCACCTACTTCCGCATTCATCATCGCCAGGTAGCGCACCTGCGCGTGCGACGCATGTTTGTTGCCGGCGACGCCGCCCACATTCACAGCCCATTCGGCGGTCAGGGCATGAACACAGGCCTCGGGGACGTTTGGAATCTGGCCTGGAAGCTCGATTTGGCCGTTCGAGGGCATGGAAACGAACAACTGTTCGACAGTTATTCCGCCGAGCGCAGGCCCGTGATTAAGAACGTGATTGAGACCACGGATCGGATGACGCGGGTACTGGGCACGCCAAGCAAACTCGCCGAGGTGCTTCGCGATGCCGTTATCCCGATGGTCTCGCGTCTGGCCCCGTTTCAGCACGCGTTCGTGGAGAGACTCTCCGAACTCGGCGTGGCCTATCGCGGAAGCCCGATCGTTGAGGGGCCCGGAAAACGCTACTTTGATGATTCGATCCGTGGCGGCAAGGGCATCGGCAGTCGTTTCCTGGCACTGGTTGACGAGAACGCAGATGCATCCACCAAGCAGGCCGCGCGGCAACTCTGTGAATCATTCCACGATGTCGTTGAGTTGCGTTGGTGTTCGCAGCCGGAGATCAATCTGATTCGGCCTGACGGCTATATTGCCTTCACGGCCGCAAGCCACAAGGGAGCCTCAGCTCTGGCGTCGCTGCGTTCCATCATCGAACGCCAGACAAGCGAAGTGAAGCCCACCGGCGCCGCATAGATGCGCGTACGGTCGGGATTTCCGAGCCAGTTTCAGCGTTTCTCTGTGCGCTCTGTGTCTCTGTGGCCGAAATACCATTGCTACATCGTGATCAGCGCCGCCATCACGTCGATGCCGTCCCACAGATTCTGTATTCGCAGGTTTTCGTTGAAGCTGTGCTGGTTGTCGTCGTGATTGGCGATGGGAATGATGATTGTGTGCGTGCTGACCGTGCTTTCTATCGCGTCCAGCGGAACGCTGCCGCCCATGAGTGGAATTTTCACCACGGGGCTGCGCGCGCTTTCAACGGTGCGGATGATGTCTTGCGAAATCGGAAGATCCATCGGCGTGCGAACAGAATTGTACCCGCCCGGCTCGACCACCACTTTGGCCACCTTCGCGTGGCTCATCCGCTCCTCGGGCGTCGGATCGCGGTCGACAACGAAGTATCCCTGTTTGCGAACGTGATCGATGAACAGCTGCTCGATGCGCCTGTGATCCATTCCTTTCACCAGGCGCATATCGATATCCGCTTCCGCGCTCGCCGGCACCACGTTCGACGCTTCCGCGCCGACGTGCCCGCTGGCCATGCCCCGAATGTTGAGTGAAGGCATGTTGATCAGCTCAGCCAGACTTTTTGGCGCGCCTTCCGTCGAGCCGAGCCAGAACTCTTTCATCAGTTCACGATCCGGATTGGGACCCTCTGCCAGCGCTTGTTTTTCCGTCGGACTCAGCGGAACGATGCCGTCGTAATAATGATCGATCAGCACGTGCCCGCTTTCATCCTTCATGGACGCCAGCAGGTGAGCCAGCATCATCGCGGGATTCGGCGCCCAATTGCCGTAATGCCCGCTGTGCAATTCGTGTCGCGGCCCGTACACCGTGACGTCCACCTCTGTAATCCCGCGCGCGCCGAACGCAATCGACTGCTGGCGCGTCTGGCTGACGGGCCCATCGCAGATCAGCCACACATCGCCCGAGAACAGTTCCTTGTGCGCGGTCAGGATCTGTTGCAGATGGATCGAGCCCGTTTCCTCTTCGCCTTCGAATACAAATTTGATGTTCGACTTTGTTTTGATACCTGCTGCGCGAATCCCGTCGAGCGCCGTCATCATCGCTTCGATCGGAGCTTTATCGTCGCCTGATGCGCGAGCGTAGAGCCGCCATTCAGGATTAAACGGCGTACCCTCGGGTGGAGGCTGAATTACATGGCCGCCGTTTTCAATCGGACCGTCGCGCAATGTCGGCGAAAAGGGAGGCGTGGCCCACTGCTTCGGATCGACCGGCTGGCCGTCGTAGTGCGCGTAAAGAACGATTGTCCGCTTCGCGCCCGGCGTCCTGATTTCCCCGAAGACAACGGGATTTGCTCCCGGAATCGAGACAAGTTGCGGTTCGATACCCCGCTTGCGCATCATCGCGGCGATGAATTCGGCGTTGTGCCGGATATCCGCGCGGTCGCTGCTGACGTCGGGAATCGAAAGCAGAGAGCTGAATTCGCCGACGATCTGCCGCTCGTGCGCTTGCCGCCATCGGTGAACCGCCATTGACGCCGGGTTCGTTTGCGCCAGTGCCATCGATGAACAAACTAGAAGTAAGAGGAGTCCACCCATCGTTTTCAAAGCGACCTCCGCGACTCGATGACTCAATTCACAAACGGTTCGCGCCATGTGATCGTTTTATTGCTTGAATTCGGCAAGCTTGTCGAGAAATTCGTAGCGCGCGCGGTGCACGTCCGGCTCAGCCGCCGGCTGAAAGCTGAGATGCATCACGTCAAACTGGGCCGGCGCGTATACGGGCCACTGTGGTAACCCGCTTCCATTGGGATCGCCCGTCTTCGCGAAATTCGTCCAGTAAGTGGACATCTGGTCAGACAGCTTCTCGTCTTGCGGCCGCCACGGCAGATTTTTCGACGGCAGCGCCTCGAAGACAAACTCGATCTCCGACGAATGATACGCCCCGTGCGACGGCTCGCCGGCAGGCTGCGGCGGCGCATCGTCGAATTCGTAGCGATAGACCGTCGACTCGCCAGTCGTGCGCTGCATTTCGATCCACTTCCACGTGCCGAACGCGATGAATTGATCGCCCGCAAAGTCGCCGGCGGACCGCTTCATTTCTGCATCCGTCGCGGCGGGATAGAGTTTCAGAAACTCGGCTGCTTTGTCGCCAAATAACTGGTCCGCGCGTGCGGTGTAATTCGCCACCGTAGGATCTGTCTCGTGAAAGAAGCCTAAATAGTTCCCTTCATCCCTGTTCCAGCCCGCAAGCAATGGGACATGGGATTGCTTCCCTGCCGCGTAGATCGCGAGTGGATCCTCGGGGAAAAAATAGCCGTCCACATTGGGCCAGAAGCGACTGGGCTTGTACTTCATCGCGTCGGCGAGAAGTTGCGACGCAGGAATCGCTTGAAGCGCCTTCGCCGAGTTCGCGCCAATCGATTCCGCGAACTTCTGGCCGTCGGCCTCCGAATCGCCCAGTGACTTCGTTGCCGGTCCTTTGCCCAGGAACGCGCCGCTTTCGCCGATCGCCCGCTCGAATAATCCGCGGGCCAACGGAGATGCCATCAGTCCGCTAACCGAAAACGAACCGGCCGATTCGCCGAAGATGGTTACCTCGTGCGGATTTCCGCCAAACGCTGCGATGTTCCGTTGCACCCACTTCAGCGCCGCGGCCTGATCCATCAGGCCGTAATTCCCCGCCGCATGATGACTCGATTCCTTCGCCAACGCAGGATAGGCGAAAAACCCGAAGACACCCAGCCGGTAGTTCATGCTGACGACTACCACTCCCTTTTTTGCCAGCATCGTGCCGTCCTGGCGTGGCTCCGACGACGCGCCAGCGGCAAATCCGCCGCCATAAATCCATACCATC
>JBOGNK010000077.1:0-78531 GCA_050747085.1 Candidatus Acidiferrales bacterium | reverse complement strand
CCGCTGCGCCCACCATCGACCCTCAGGGCCGCATTCACACTTTCTGCCACGCGGTGCCGGAGCGCTGGCACGTGATGGGCGTAACGCAAGCGGCGGGTTTTTCGTTGCGCTGGTTTCGCGACGAGATCTGCGCCAGCGTAAACGGCAAGCGCGTCTCCTACGATGAACTCACTGCCGAAGCCGCAAACACCAAGCCGGGCGCTGACGGTCTGCTCTGGTTGCCCTATCTGATGGGTGAACGCACGCCGCACCTCGACCCTGATGCGCGCGGGGCTCTGGTGGGCTTGACGGCACAGCATACGCGCGGCCATGTGGTGCGCGCGATTCTCGAAGGCGTCGCGTTCAGCTTGCGCGACACACTCACGATTTTTCGCGAACTGAAGTTACCGGTCGAATCGATTCGACTCGGAGGAGGTGGCGCACGCGGAAAACTGTGGCGCCAGATTCAAGCGGATGTTTACGGCATGCCCGTCGGGATTCTCGAAGCGGAAGAAGGTGCGGCATATGGCGCGGCACTACTTGCGGGAGTCGGCGTTGGCGTATGGTCGTCCGTCGAAAGAGCGTGCGAAATCGCAGTGAAGATAGCTGAAATCGTCGAGCCCGATCCTGCCCACGTGGCGCACATGAATCGCCGCTACGAGCAATATCGCGCGCTCTATCCAGCGCTGAAGGACAATTTCGCGCACGCGAAACGAGCGTTGCCTATCGCAACTCCGGAATCGTAGGGCGCTGATTCCTGCGCCATTTCCAGTCAGAGGATGAGCTTTACTCCGCTACTTCTTTCCTCAAACAATTCGCGCTCCGCGTTCCGCCAAATAGACGCCTGCCAGCACCAAGACGGTTCCGGCCAGCAAATGGTGCGACGGCGTCTCGGCAAGAAATACCGACGCCAGAATGATCACCACAATCGGCTGAACGTAATTGATCACCGCAACGCGCGACGCGTCCATGTGCCGCAAAGCCCAGTAAAACAAAAGATACGCGGCCACTGAACTCACCAGCGCCGTGTAGAACACCCCCATCCAGCCTTGCCAGGCGATATGCCTCGACTGGAGCCCCACCGCCTGATGGATGGCCACCGGCAGGAACACAATCGCAGCGCCAACGCAATTAAAGGTATTGAGAGCGACCGCGTCGTACTCCGCAGTGATGCGTTTGGCCAGCACCGCGTAAAGGCAAAACCCGATCGCGCTCACGAGCGTTATCAGGTCGCCCATCAGATAGTGCGAGTGCGCCGGAGCTTTCTGCTCCAGCTCCAGCAGCACGATTCCGACAACAGCCAGTCCCATCCCGACGAACTTGCCCGCTGAAAACGATTCGAGTCCCATTGCGCGCGCAAGCACCAGAATTAAAATCGGATCGAACGCTACGATAATTGCGGAGTGGGAGGGAATCGAGAAATTCAGACCCGTTATGAACAGGCCTTGATTGATCACGATGCCGAGCATTGCAAGCCACACGAAGAGCCAGAAATGACGGCGCTGCAGAGGAGTGCGGCGTTTCCGCCCGAAGAAAATGGCAAGCATCACAGCGCCTGCGATCTCGAACCGGAAAGCGAGGAACGTCAGCACGTCGATGTATCCGAGCGCGACTTTCGCCACGATGTAATTGGTGGACCAAAGCACCATCACGGCGCCCAGCCCGCACGCGAGGAGAAACTTCGTGGGGCGCGCGGTTGGCGCGGATGACTCAGTCACAGCGTTCAACGGCCGGCTCGCATGTGATAAGGGCAGGCCTGCGAAGCAATGGCGCTTCGCAACTGCAGGCCGGGCGGTCCCAAGGTGAATTCGGCGTGCCGCAGATGTTCGCTGTTGTTTATGAGCGGTTTCAAGGTCTTGTAAGCAGCACTCCGGGGCACGTCACCCGAGAGCTGGCGTCATTCCAGAACTTCTTTTCGCTGGGTCAGCGATTCAATGCGATCCCCGCGAGGCGTGTACCCGATTCCCGGCGTGGTGGGAACGCGGATCGTTCCCTGCTTAGAGACTTCCACTTCGGGCTCGATGATGTCCTGATCCCAATACCGGCGGCTCGCGGAAACATCGCCGGGAAGCAAGAAATTCGGCAGCGACGACATCGCAATGTTATGAGCGCGGCCAATTCCAGACTCGAGCATGCCTCCGCACCATACGGGCACAGACTTCGACTGGCACAAGTCATGCAGCCGCCGCGCAGCCGTGTGGCCGCCGACGCGTCCGAGCTTGATATTGATGATCCGGCACGCGCCTAGCTCGATTGCGGCACGGGCGTGATCGAGTTCGTGAATGCATTCGTCCAGGCAAATGGGCGTTTCGAGCTGGCGTTGCAAAGTCGCGTGCGAGTAAAAGTCGTCCCATCCCAGCGGCTGCTCGATCATCATCAGGTGGAATGCGTCGAGCTGCTTCAATAGCGGCGCATCGCTGAGATTGTAATCGGAATTTGCGTCGGCCATCAGGCGGATGCGCGGGAAGCGCTCGCGCAGCGTTCGCACCGGCTCCACTTCATATCCGCGCTTGATCTTCACCTTGATTCGTTGATAGCCGGCGGCAAGCTCGCGTTCCACCTTTGCGATCAGGCTTTCGATCGAAGGCTGAATTCCGATCGAGACGCCGCACGCGATCTCCTCGCGCGTCCCGCCAAGCAGTTTCGCCAGCGGAACACCTTTCAGTTTCGCTTCCGCGTCCCAGATAGCCGTCTCGACGCCGCCCTTCGCCATGTTGTGGCCGCGAATCTGCGCGACAGCGTCCCACACGTCCGATGCCGATCCCAGTTCCCTGCCTCGCAACATCGGCCAGATGAAATCGCGAATGATATGCCACGCGGTCTCGACCGTTTCGTAGGAATAAAACGGATCCTCGCCGACCGTTGCTTCTCCCCAGCCGCTCACGCCATCGACATTCGCTTCGATCAGCAGGATACGGCGCTGCTGTAGAGTGTGGAAGCTCGTTTGAAACGGCTCGAGCAACTTCAGATGTATCTCACGCAGCGTGATTTTCTTTAGTCGCATTTAGTCCGCCGTAAGTGATTCTGGACCACTTTGTCTTTGCTCTTCTGCGCCCTGTGCGTCTCTGCGGTATAAACCTTCAGCGGCCAAATCAATGGTCCGGCATCTCGGGCAGTTTCAGTCCCGCCACAGCGGCGATCGGTTCGACAATGTAATCGGTCGTGTCGTCCTGCGTCTCGACGCTCGTCGCCACGCATCCGCTGCGAAAATATTTCTCAAACTGTTCTCGAGCTCTCGATTGGATGCGTGCGCCGGCTTCGCGATCTGTCGCCTTGATTTCTCCAAGATTCGAAGGAAGTGATACGCGCGCCACTGGTCCGCTCGGCGGCATGGGATTGTCGGCGAGGATGTTCTTCACGCGGTCGGAATCCAGCCACCATTCCGCAACGAACCGGTCCGTCGGCAGCCCGGCGTGCAACGGGCTGTCGGTTACCCCGTAACAGTTGGGGATCAACCGCCGCGCGACGGCGCCTAGTCTTACGAGATTGAAATACGCGTTCTTCAGCTCCAGCGGATCGAACGTCCACTCAACCAGGTCGATGCCGCGCTTCAGGGCCTCCTGGCGCTGAAGCAGCTTCAGCCGACGGCCAACTCCGCGATCGCGATATTCCTCGAGCACAGCCGTCATGTGTGAATGCAGGAAAGGTTTGCCTTGGCGCACGCCGGCTAGCGCCATCGTGAAACCTACGATCGTGTTCCCATCGAACGCGCCGATCACTTGCCCGCCCGTATGGTGCGCGACCACAAACATTGACGTGCCCACGACCAGGTCGCTGCCCCACACCACTTCCTGCATGTGCACGCATTGCTGATATTCCGCGAAATCCGAGCACATTCGGACTTCGATTTGCGCAAGCGCCGACTTTTGTTCAGGCATACAGCCCTTCGTTCCGCGCGTGAATAAAACCGGCGAACCGGCGAGTCATGCCTTCACTTTCGCTTCGTTCCATAGCTCTTCCATTCGTTCGCGAGGCACGTCGGCGAATCTATGCCCTTCGCCGGCGGCAGCGTCTTCCATCCACTCGAACCGCCGTTTGAATTTGCTGTTCGCTTTCTTCAACGCGATTTCAGGATCGACACCCAGAAACCGCGCGACGTTCACGACCGTGAATAGCAAATCGCCGGTTTCCTCTTCCAGAAGCTGCGCCTGCTGGCGCGTGCCACGCCGCGCACCTCCGCCTTGGCTCGTTGCAGGCCCTGTCGCGCCGCCCACGGGTGCACCCGCAGAAACTACCGCGACTTGGTCGGAGGCCGCTCCGATAAGCTCGTGTTTCTCCTCATCCATTTTTTCCAGAACTTCCGCCAGGCTCTGCCAGTCGAATCCCACGTGCGAGGCGCGGCGCGTAAGTTGATATGCCTCGAGCACGGCCGGAAGCGAATGCGGCACCCCTGCGAGCACCGATTCCGGGTTTGCTTCCCCACCCTTTGCAGACGACTTCGGACCGCTCGCTTTTTCCTCCATGCGCTCCGCCGCTTTCAGCTGCTCCCAACTCTTCAGCACCTCCGCTGACGTGCGTGCCTTCGTCGCGCCAAAAACGTGTGGATGCCGGCGCACCATTTTCGCGTACACCGACTCAATCACGTCGGAAATCGTGAAAGTGTTGGTTTCCTCCGCAAGGATGGAGTGAAAAATAATCTGCAAAAGCAGGTCGCCCATCTCCGACGAAAACTTACGTGGATCGCCTGAATCCATCGCATCGAGCACTTCGTACGTTTCCTCGACCAGGAACTTTCGCAGGCTGTCGTGTGTCTGTTCGCCATCCCATGGACATCCGCCCCGGCCGCGCAAGCGCGCTTGCAGCGCCACGAGCCTGGCAAACCATTCGCCCGCCCGCTTGTCACGCTGCGTCAGGCGCAGATTAGGATCAGGCACGTCGCCGTGCATGCGGCGAGCGGCGACTAATTTCTTCTCGCGCGGCTTGCTTTTGACGCGACGACCGCCACGCGCCTTTTTGTGTCGATGCATGGAAGGTTTTCGACGTGCGGACAAGATGCGGTGAAATTCTCCTCAGCTGAGGTTTCGAAGTTTGAGCACGGCAACGGGACAATGTACGGTACGCAGCGCTGATTGACAACGGAATTGTCAGCCGAATTGCCGCGCCGTTGCGTTCGATCGTCTACTTGATCCCGATCACCATTGAGTCGGGGCCCATCAAATGCTCGACTCGCGTTTCGCGGAACCCCGCTTCCTTCATCCAGCCCTGGCATTCGGCACCCGTGTAGTCAAAGCCTCCCGGCGTCTCGATCAACATATTCAAGCTCATCAGCAAACCGAATACATTCTCGCAGCGGTTGTCATCGATGATGGCGTCGTACACAACCAGTGCGCCGCCTTCCGGCACGGCTTCGAATGCGCGGCGAATCAGCATTTTCTTCTGGTCAAGATTCCAATCGTGAAGGATATGCCCCATCGTGACCACATCCACTTTCGGCAGAGGTTCCTCGAAGAAATTGCCTGCGCGGAACCTGACGCGCGACGACAGACCATTCGCAGCCACGTACTCTTCGAAAATAGGCGCCACTTCAGCCAGATCGAAACCGATGCCCGAAAGGTGCGGTTGCGCAAGCGCGATTTGGACGATCAAATCTCCCTGCGCTGTGCCGACATCCGCCGCGCTCTTGTATTTTTTCCAAGGAAACTTCTGCGCGATCGTGCGGTTCGAACCCTTGCTGATGCCGGTCATCGCCTTCAGGAAACCCTTGAGCCTTTCCGGATCGGCATACAACTGCGAGAAAACATCAGGCCCGCCGCTCCTGACCTCGTTTTGCGGTTCGCCCGTCCGCAGAGCCGTGGTCAGGTTGTTCCAAAAACCGTAGAGCCGATGGTTTGCCATCTCGAGAACGCCGCCGATGTACGACGGCTTGCGGCGGTCGAGATATAGGTCGGCTGGGGGCAAATTGCTATACGTCTTGCCGGCGCGTTCGAGAAGGCCCAGCCCAACCAGCGCATCCAGGAAATCACGCGCGGCCCGCGGATGCAGTCCAAGCCGGCCGGTCAACTGCTCCAGGTCCTGCGGCCCGGCCACAAGCTCGGTGAACACGCCCATTTCTACGGCGCTCAGCAGAGCCTTGGAGGCCCAGAATCCCAGGCCGATTTGCATGATGTGCTCAATGCCCGGGTGTTGTTCGGTGGTTGCCAAATTTGCTCCTTTGCAGCCAACAATTTTATGTATCGTCCGCGCGGAAGGCCGCGCGCGAATGTTTCAGCGAAGGGAAAATAGAGCGCAAGCATATACAGCCGCTCGCGATTTCTCAAAAGGCCCTTCGACTCGCGCTACTGTGCGCCGACAACTTCCCTGGCTGGAATCGTTTTTTGCAGAATTACTCGGACGAACTGTTTCGTTCCGTATCCGCGTGCGGCGTTGCAGCGGTCATTCGACCTTCGCCATCGTGCCCCGCATGATTGCCGTTGCCATTGAAGCTGATCATCACAATTTCCGAGTGCGTGCCAACGCGCATCGGAGGTCCCCAAGTCCCCACACCAGACGACGTGTAGACCATCATCTTCCCAAACGGGTGCAGTCCATACGCGTATGACCCGAAAATCCGTTCGACAATCCAGCGCACAGGCAGGATCTGTCCGCGGTGCGTGTGCCCTGAGAGTTGCAGCGAAACGCCCGCACGTTCGGCAACAGCCAGCCGGTGCGGCGAATGGCTCAGCAGAATGCTCGCGGAGTTCGGGTCGATGTTCATGCGGTGCAGCATCAGCTCGAGCCGGTTCGCGCTCGTCGACGCGTGATAGTCGACGCCGAGGATCTGCATTCCGTCGACGACCACTTTTTCGTCGTTCAGCACGCGGATGCCGGCGCCCTCCGCCGCCTTCAGCGACGCGCGCCCGGCAAACATTTCGTGATTGCCGGCAATCAGGTACGTCCCCAGGGGCGACGGCTGCCGTGACCAAGGCTCAACCGCTCGATTCGCGTCGACGTGCGTGCCGTCGTACAGGTCGCCGCCGATAAAAATGATGTCGGGCGCAAGTGACGCGAGCCTTTTCACCAGTCGCTTGCTGAAACCAGCGTTCCGAATGTGCCCCAGGTGCAGGTCGCTGATGAACGCCGCTGTGCGCTCGCGCCATGAGTCAGGCAGGTTGGGCAGGTCCACGCTCACGCGCCGCACTCGCACACGCGACGCGTTCGCCATGCCATAAAGCCCCACCAGGATCGCCAGCGCGAACAGCGTCGCCACAATCATCGGGCCGCCCGATCTCCATCCGGCGAGCAATCCGATCCCATAGACGATCCACGCGATCACCGCGGCGCAGGCCAGAAAATTCAAGAAGCCTAGCCAGGCCGCCGCAATGCGATAGAACACGCGCACGACGATATTCGAGAACCGGAATGCGAGCGCCGATGCCGTGACGAAACTGATCGACAACACGGCCAGCACGACGCGCAGCGACGTAAGCGCCGGATCGGATGGAGTTCCCCACATCCGAATCCACGTCTCGTAAACCACGAAGTGGCCAAGGAATAGGATCGCCTGGACAACTGCGATGAAATAAGGAAGTCGCCGTCTCACTCGACCGAGGTCCTTGCCCGCATCAGATGCTCTCTACCGGGAAATTCATTGCGTAGACTTACAATTCAGAATATCACGTCGCGCTGCGACCGCGCTCGCCGAGGTTTCTAGTGAACCCTTTTCGAAAACATCCGGCTCGAATTGTGGTGACGATTAGCCGATAGCGATCTGCTTTCAGTGCGTTTTTCGCGTTCGCGAAGCATATCGAAAGTGTATCGAGTAAGATTTCGTCATGTTGCTGATTCGGCTGAGATTAGGTTCGATTCTTTCTCAACAGGTGTATCGAGTAACGGAGCCGGTGACTCGATATATTGATGAGTGATGAGGACTTCTTTGCGAGGCTCGTGCCAGCGGCCGTTCTGGTCGATGCAGCCGAGGGCGCGGACGGCGCGAATGATGCTGTCGGCAGTCGGCGTGACGCTTTCGGCCTGCTCGATGATGTAGCCGAGGGCGTGTTGGGTTCTGGCGGTGCGGCGTTCGAAGAGGCCAACGGCGTGCGCGTGACGGTAGACCACGAGTCGGTTGCCGAGTTTGAAGTGATAGGCAAGGTCCGTGGCTCGCCACCAATGAAGGAAGGCTTCGTCGATGGCGTCGCGTTCGGGATGGTTGCAAATGGTGCAATGGGATTCGTGGCGGTTGATATTCATCTCTTTGGCGGGTCGCTTTTTAGAACGCCTTGGGGCAGGAGGTTCGTCCGGTTCGCCGGTCGGGTCGTTTGTTTGGCGCGCTCGAAGCGCGACCGGACGGCTCGCGAATAAGGCGTTTGGACCGAGTCCGCGTTCGGGGGAGTTAGCGAGCGCGGTGTAAATTACGCGTTGAGTGTGAGAATCGAAATCTTCGAGATAGATGGGTTCGGGTTCGTCTTCAACGGTGGAGTTGGGGATATCTGTAGGCATTTCATTTTCCTTTGCATTAGGAGTTTGTGCCGCATCTGAATGGACAGACGCGAGCGGGGTAGCCCGTACGGGCGGGGTCACTTCGGGTACTTCAAGGACGTCTTTCATGTTGCGCGCTTGAAGCGCGACAGGAGATTGTGGCGGCGAGGTTATCGCTGAGCCGTGTTGCTGCCCATTCGACTCGCTTCGCTCGCTCAGGGCGCCGATCCTCGTCGGATCGGCAGGGGTAGCCGGCACCGGCTGGGCGATTTCGGGTGGTTCAAGATCGACTATTGGGGTTGGATCGTCAAAAACGGGCGTGGGCCCGATTGGCTGGTGAACGTCTGGAAAGCTGGTAAGGTGACGAATTTGGCCGCCTGGGAACAGCGCGGATTCGTTTTGAGTCCGTTTTGGGCCTTCGCCGGGAGCCCAGGGCCGTCGTCCCTTGCGTAAGTGTCTTTTGACGTGATGAGGTCTGTAGCCGATGAAGTCGTTAGGATTCACAAAATCTTTCTCGCATGAAAATCGACTGACGCTAGCAGGGAACGGAAATTTTGACTAGATCGCAAAAGTACGGAAAATTGCGTTGCGTAGTTGTACGGATGGCTGCGTAGTTCTACGCATGACGCTGCGGGGAGTACGAACAAATGCCCGTGTGGAGAGTGTTTTTTGGGTACCGGTGCGCGACAGATGCCTCTAGAGACATTGGAATGATATACTCCGCGCACCCTACGTTTCCTGCGAGGTTTCCATGAGCGAATCCGAAGTGCTCCCGGCTTCGTCTTCCACTGACGACGACAGGAAACGCGAACTGAATTTACGTGAGAGGGAGGTTGCGGCACGTGAACGCGAGATAACAGCAAAAGAGGCAGAAATCAACAAGTCTCCGTGGCTCAATCCACTCGTGATTGGGTTATTCGCGGCAGCCATAGGATTGATAGGGAATTGTGTGGTGGCGACGTTGAATAATCAAAATTCACTGAAACTGGAGCGATTCCGAGCGCAGTCCGATTTAATCAATGATGCAGTAAAGACTCATAGCTTTCAGGATTCTTGTACGGCTCTCGTTTTCCTCGTAAATCTTAAGCTTGTCGACGATACGGATGGCAGGGAGGGCAGGATTATGTACGCTTGCAACTACCGGCCGGAACAAGTCCCTGCTGCCCTCGGTTGGAGTAACCTCTCCGAAGGTCCGACTCCTCTGATCCCTCCGATTGTTAAGGGGGGCGCTCCTGTTGGTACGAAATATCAGGCCAAATACAAGAAAAACGACTTGGAGTGCGTCAATGAAACAGTCAAGGTTTCCGTAACAGAATGGCAGGAGCGAACAGCTTCGTCAGACAGTCCAGCAGCGTGTCAAGTTGATGCTACCATTTTCCAGTACAGCGAGCGGGAGTCGAAGGAGCCTCAATATTTTTTGCTGTATGACGAAGGCCGGAATCTATTTGCACGCCTTCCCAACATTGCGGTCGCCCGAACTGGCCCGAGCGACTGGCGCCTCGTTTCAAATCACACATGGAACGTGGGGCGCTCGGTTACTAGGGTAAACTGAGAAAATTTAGCAGAGCGTTTTACGAAGATCTGGCTCCAGGCCGCCGAAAGCAGGCAAGAACACCGCTTTATTGCCACGAAAACCCTCGATCCCTCCCCCTCTGGCGGCCACTGTGAGGTGTCGGACGAGTCACCCCACCTGCCGAAGAACTCGGAACGAAGGAACAGAACCAAGTCTCTGCCTAATCAGCGAAATAGGTAGGCACCTTCAAGAACGCTGACCTCGATCGCCGCAGACCGCTCGCGCACTGCCGGGCGTAGGACTCCCTGCTGGTCTATACTGTGCCTTAACCCCGGCCGAAGGACACTGATCTATGAAGCGAGAGTGGTTCGAAATGGCGAAGATCCGCAAGCGCCGGTTCGACGACGCAGTGTGGATCCCACTTCGCGCGAGCCACAAAACTGAGGCAGGCAAGAGCGGACATCTAGGGTACAGGTCCGAGTTCTTCGGCGTTGGGTCGCTTGCGGTTCCGTTAGAAAGACGCGATGAGGCCGCGAAGCTGGGTTGGATGGACCTTGGCCTTGCCCATGACCATTGTGGCTATTGCGGCTACGAAGAGCCTCATAGTTACGTAGCGTCGGACGAGCAAGAGGATGAGTCCCTTAAGGGCGCGATTCCTTTGGTCTTGGCGCAGGGCGGCAACTCTGTTGACCGACCAACATGGCATATCCACCAAGACTTCGTGATCACGCTTGGCCTCAAGCGAGAGGGTAACCTGTGGGTCGCGATGGACGAGGACTACATAGAGGTGGCGCGGATGGAGGTCGACGAGGATGACAGGCCGAACCTGCTGGAAGTCCGCGCCGACCACCTCAAGGACTACTTGTGTGCGAGGGGGATGGCGCTGCTCGTCTCCTGCTATCGGGAGCGGGAGGAGGTCATGGAAACGGAGCCCGGCTTCGAGTGGCCCAAGCCGGACGGTGCATACAAGGATGGTGAGCGGTGGGAAGGTCGCATCCAGCAAATCCATGAAGGGGGCTATGAGTTTGGGAGTTCGATGGCCGTGACGTACGTGACTCGCCCGAACCTTGACTTGGATGAGGATGTGCCGAAGGTCGGAATTTCTGATGAGTTTGCTACGTCCACCGTCACACGAAAACTTGCAGGAGGACGGAAGTTATATCGCGTCCTCGGCGAGGTTTGGCGCGACGAGTGGGTCGAGCCGGGTACACGGAGTACGCGCATTCGCCGCGACGAACCGGCCTCGCCCATCTCGTTCATAGTGGGCGCAGGGGGCCAGAAAGAAACAGCCAAGAGACTCATCGACAGTGGCAGATGGCTATGGTTCAAGCCAGACCTAGTACCTGCTCTCGTGGAGCGGCGCGGCGGGGGATTGCGGTGGTACACGAGAGAAACTGGCGGCGTAAGGGGATGGCCGCACACTTACATTCACTTTGGTATCAACAGTCTTGGACTCGTGAATGCATACGCTAAGGATGTAGCTCATCTTCCAGAATGGCTCCAGCGCGTATGGGCGGGGTTCAATGTAAGTCCGGACGGCAAGGTTTCCGAGGAATTGTTTTCAGCGCAAGCACAGGGGGTTCCCGCAGATACTCAAGCGCCGGAAGCATTCCTTGCCGACGGAGTCGAAATTCTAAACGACGCGTTCGCGAAGCGGTTCGGAGTAGCGTTGTTTCGGCCCTACACGGACCCTCAGGGAATATTCGCGCCGTGCCACCGCTTCAAGGCGCTGAGTGAATCCGGTCTGTATGGACTGGCGAAGGAGTTGGTACGCGGAGTGCTTGAGCACATCGATGTGACGCCTCTTCATAAGATAGTGTCCCCTCCCCCTGGTGAGAAGTGGGGATCTCTGAAGTCACTTGAGAAGGTTCTTGCTTCCATCACGCATGAGCGCTGGTCGCGTGGGACCCTTGGTCCCTTACACGGGATTTACAATCTGCGGTTGGCGGACGCGCATCTCCCTCGCGAGGATCTCGATGAGGCCTTTGCGCTGGCGCGGGTCGATAAGACGTTGCCTTTCGTTATGCAGGGGAGGGACCTATTAGTTGTCTGCGTCGCCTCACTGCACGTCATCGCAGACGCCCTCAAGAGTCCGGGCGACTGAACCCCTTCGGGACGACGATGGGGACAGCCGGACGCTAGGTTTAGCTCTCAACCGCACGCCGTTGATTCCCTTCCCGTGTAGAATGCTCGCGGATTTGTGGAGGGGCGTTCTGATGAGAGGCGGACTGACAGTCGCGGCAATCATCACGGCCATGTGCGCCGTCGCCGGGATGGCGGCGACGGGCGGGTCTGAGACCCGCCCCTACGGCCATACGGGAAACGCGGCGGCGCAGGAGACGAATGCCGGGCTGAAGGCCCCCGTTCGCGCAGGCGCTCAGGGCAGGCCGGCGCTACGTGAAATCCTAAACCCGGCGGCGCGAACGGAGCAGACGAATCAGCAATCGCAAACGCCGGTGCAGCAGGTTGGGCAACGGCGTCAGGGCGCGACGACGCAGACCCACGCCAGACAAAATGCCGGCGAGACGCCGGCGCTACAAACGCGAACCACTGGTGCCGCGCTGAAGACCGCGGCGCTACGTGAAACCCTAGATTCGGCGGCGCGAACGGAGCAGACGAATCAGCAATCGCAAACGCCGATGCAGAGGGTTGGGCAACAGAGTCAGGGCGCGACGACGCAGACCGGAGCCAGACAAAACGGCGGCGAGACGCCGGCGCTACGAACGCGAACCACTGATGCCGCGCTGAAGGCCGCGGCGCTACATTCAAGTCCAAGGCTAGAGCCGGTGGCGCAGCAGGCGCAGGCGACACCGATGCAGCAGCAAGGGACGATCTCGGAGCAGGTCCACACGGCCGCCGTGACGATTGTTGTCAGGGACCAAGCGGGCGCACCGGTAGCGAATGCCGACGTGCAGATCCACCCGCCCGGGTTCGATTTCCCAACCGACGAGAACGGGAGAGCCCCGTTTCACCTGTCACCCGGAAAATACGGATTTTGGGTGAACGCCAACGGTTTTCACCCAGCGTACGCGTACATCATCTTACGTGACACGAAGCCGCACACGGTGAGAGTGGTTCTGAAGGTTGCGCCCGTTTCAGGCCCTATCGCGGTCCAGCAGCAGACACAAGCGACGCCGATGCAGCAGGTTGGGCAACAGAGTCAGGGCGCGACGACGCAGACCCGCGCCAGACAAAACGCCAGCGAGACGTCCTTCGACTCCGCTCAGGGCAGGCTGGCGCTACAAACACCAGCGACTGCGACGGACAAGCCAGCGCCGATGCCGGCGAGGAAGGTGGCGATCACGTTCGACGATTTGCCGGCGTTCTCGTCGAATGCGCTGAACGGGACGCAAATCGATGCGCAGAACGAGAAGCTGCTGGGAACACTGCAACGCGAAAAGATTCCGGCGATCGGCTTCGTCAACGAAGTGAAGCTGTACAAATGGGGTGAAGTGGACGAGCGGATCAAGGCGCTGCAGATGTGGCTCGACGACGGATTCGAGCTGGGCAACCACACGTACGGCCACGTGTCGCTGAACAAAGTGGGCTTGCAGGCGTGGGAGGAAAACGTCGTCGAGGGCGAGCCGGTGCTGAAGCTGCTGCTGGCGCAACATCACATGACGCTGCGCTACTTCCGTCATCCATTTCTGGATACGGGAGCGGATTTGCTGACGCGGCGCGAGGCGGAAGCGTTCTTGTCGTCGCGAGGATACACGGTGGCGCCGGTGACGATTGACGTTGGGGACTGGGAGTTCGCGCCGGTCTACTACGCTGCGAAACGAAAAGGCGACACGGCGGAAGAAAATCGCGTGGTAGCAGCGTTTCTCGATTACGCGAACGAGTCGCTCGACTACGCGGAAAAGTTTTCGAAGCAGATCATCGGGTACGAGCCCATGCAGGTGATCCTGCTGCACGATTCGCAGCTCGAAGCGGATCATTTTGCCGACCTGGCTGCCGTGATGCGCAAGCGAAACTACAGTTTTATCACGCTGGACGAGGCGCTGGAGGATTCAGCGTACAACCTGCCGAATAATTATGCGGGCGGAGGAACGAGCTGGCTCGATCAGTGGGCGATCAGCGAGGGGAAAATGCCTCCGAACGAACCGGCGTTGCCGGCATGGATCGCGCAGCGGCTGGCGAGTTTGCATTAGTCGTGATTCGCACGCTGACGAAGTCCGCGAGGCCTGAAGATGAAAAAATCGAATTACTTTTGGTTTTGCAGCCTCCATTTGCGACGTGAATTGCGGCTTCCGAATTGGCGTGGCCGGGCTGCGTTCGTAGCGAGGGCCAACCGGACCCTCGGGACCGCTGTGATGCTGTTGATCGCGACGTGTGCGCCGGGGTGTTTCGGGCAGGTGCCGGAGCCGGTGCCGTACGTAGGTCCGAGCGCAGTGCCGATGCGCGTGGCGATTGCGGGGCTGGCTCATGGGCATGTGTTCGGATTTTTCCAGCAATACCTGCACAGCCCGCTGATCCGAATTGTCGGGATCGAGGAACCGGATCATGCGTTCGCGCTGCGCGTTGCGAAACAGTACGGGATCGATGACAGCCTGCTGTACACGAATCTGGATGAGATGCTGGCGAAGACGCGTCCCCAGGCGGTGCTGACGTATACCGACACATACGATCACAAGATGGTGGTGGAAACGTGCGCGCGACATCACGTCGACGTGATGATGGAAAAGCCGCTGGCGGTGAGTTATGCGGACGCGCAAGCGATCCAGCGAGCGGCTGAGGCCGGACACATCGAAGTGATGGTCAACTACGAGACGACGTGGTACCGGAGCAATCGCGAGGCGTATGAGTTGCTGCAGCAGGGCGCGATCGGGCCGTTGCGGAAGTTCGTCGCGCGAGACGGGCACAGCGGGCCGAAGGAGATCGGCGTTGGGCCGGAGTTTCTCGCATGGCTGGTGGATCCAAAGCTGAATGGCGCGGGCGCCCTATTTGATTTTGGCTGCTACGGCGCGGACCTGCTGGAGTGGCTGACGGGAAACGAGCAGCCGGTGACCGTGACGGCGGTGACCCAACATATCAAGCCGGAGATTTATCCGCGCGTGGATGATGAGGCGACGATTGTGGTCACGTATCCAAAGGCACAGGCGATTATCGAGGCGTCGTGGAATTGGCCGTTCGATGTGAAGGACATTCAGGTGTACGGCAAGACGGGATATGTGAAGACGGTGGCGCGCGATCGCGTGTTGGTGCGGCGGTCGGGCGAGCGCGAGGCGCAGGAGGAAACGCCGGCGGCAATTCCCTCCCCTGATGACGACGAGTTGGCGTATTTGAGCGCGGTGGTGCTGGATCACAGGAAGCCGGAAGGACCGACGTCGCTCGCGACGAATATGATCGTGACGGAAATTCTGGATGCGGCGCGGGAATCGGCGAAGACCGGACAGACGATTCGGATCGGTGCAACAAAATAAACGCGGGCCCCACCCTTAGAGAGCGAGAGTGGGCACCCGCGCAGGACGGAGCGAATGATCGAGACTTTAGTTGGTGCTGGCGCCGACGAGTTCGGACGTTGACGCGTTGGCCGATTCGGACGAATTCCGGCTGCTGCTGCGATCGATTTCGATGCGGCCCTTGAAATAGGCGCCGTCTTCGACGCTGATGCGCGCGGTGGTGATGTCGCCGGTGACCGAGCCGTCCTTCTTGATCTCGACGCGATCGCTGGCGTGAATGTTGCCGGTGAGCTTGCCGTAAACGACGAGCTCGCGCGCCCAGATTTCAGAGTTCAACTGGCCGGTGCGGCCGACGGTGAGGCGCTGGCCGTTGAGAACGACCGAACCTTCCACTTTGCCGTCGATCTGAAGATCTTCTTCCCCCGTTACCTTACCCTTGATTTCAATGCTGGAGCCCAAGGACGAAACTGTGCGCGTTGCCGGCGCGCTGGGACGTGGGCTGGACGAAACAGGCGCGGACTGCGCAGGTTGCCACGCAGGCTGCTGCGATGACGAAGACGGTGCTGACGGTGCATCGGACTGCTTGTTCCACATAATTCCTCCATTCATCTTGGGGCCACGCTTGCGGTCAAACCCGGTCGAGAGGGCAAGGCCCGGACTGGCATTCACTGTAGCGCGCAAAGGAAGGCTCGCAATCGCGAAGTGAAAGGAGTTTGCCCAGTTCGGAAACTGACCGGAAGGACAGGAGAAACCGGAGGCAAGGAGGCAGGAGGCAAGGAAGCAAGGAGAAGCGGTAGGCAAGCAGACGCGCTCAAGAAGCAGAGGAGGCAAAGGAAGCATAGGAGGTAAGGAGAAAAACATCAGCGGAATCAACACGCTGCGTCGAGATAGGACTCGCGAAAATGGCAGAGAACAAAAGACACTGCGTTCGCGCACGGGCGGATGGCAGCTCGTCTTAGCGCAGATGCGCGGCGAAGAATTGCGCGGCCATGGCGGCGACTTTGTCGTGAACGCGGACGCGGTTGACGCCGGGGGCGTCGTCGCAATACGCGCGGAGCTGCTTGGCGGCGGCCGGCGTGCATGGCTGCAGGAACGTGTAGTGCGCAACGCCACCAGGCAAAATTACGAGCTTGGCGCCCGCGATATGGTGGGCGAAATACTCAGCGTTGTCGGGCGGTGGGACGACGGGATCGGCGGCACCGGCAACAATTTCCACGGGAATCGAAATCTTGGCTAAGGCTTGCGGCGAGAAGGCCGCGCCGAGGCCCGGCGCAATCGCGAAAACAGCGCGGACGCGCGGGTCCCGAAACGGCTTGTCGCCTTGGGCAAAAGCGGCGGCAAAGTCGGGATTGGTCTTCAGCAACTTCTCCGCCTCGGCGACCAGGTTAGGAAATTCGTGAGTGTTGCAGGTGCCGTGACTACGCGGCGAGTTGCAATAGTCGATCACGGCCTGCGCGTTGGTGACGCCCCCGGCAATTTCAATCATGGTGTAGCCACCGAGCGAAAATCCGGCGGCGGCGATGCGGGAGCGGTCGATGCGAGAGCCGAAGGTGGCGTCGCCGAGCATGTGGTCGAGAACCACGCTGAGGTCGTGCGCGCGCAGCCACCAGAGCGTGAAACCTTGAATCGTGTACGTTTCGAGAGCGTTGTTGCCGGGATGGTTCACGGCAGCGGCGATGTAACCGTGAGCCGCAAGATACTCTCCGAGCCAGGCGAGCTGCATTGCGGCTCCTCCGGAGCCGTGCGAAAGCAACACGAGCGGAAAGCGCGATGGAGAAGCCGCCAGTTTGGCGTTTGGTGCGGCTCTGCCAGCGAAGAACAGCGGCGCACCAGGCCGGCCGATGGTTTGCGGCTTTTCAACCGAGGAAGGGTCCGCGGGATACCAAATCGTAGTCAGCAGCGCGTGCGTGTGTGCGCCGCGCCAGTTGTACGGCGCTGCCGGAATGAAGGCGCGGGTGGCGACGCCGACTTTGAAGGGACCAGTTGCGGGAGAGGCGAAAGCAGCCAAACATGCCGGAGCTAGCAGCAACGCAACTGCCAATCCAGCGAAAGGCAAAAATCCGCGGAGAGATCCTTCGACTTCGCGTCCCGCGCCGGCGCTACGCGAGGGAAAGACAACAGGCGCGGGGCTTCGCTCAGGATGACACCTTTGCCCTGTGGGATCGGCCATAGACGAAGTCATCGCTGCTAGTTGTTGTCGATTTGCGCGCGCTGGAGGCGGTCGGAATAATCGATGTAGACCGTCTTCCATTCGGAGTAGAAGTCGAGCGCGGCGTCGCCGGATTCGCGGTGGCCGTTGCCCGTGTTTTTGATGCCGCCGAACGGGAGATGCGTTTCCGCTCCGATGGTGGGCGCATTGATGTAGACGATCCCCGTCTCGAGATCGCGTTGCGCGCGGAAGGCGTTGTTGACGTTGCGCGTGTAGATCGCGGCGGACAAGCCGTACGTGACGCCATTGGCGATGGCGAGACCCTCATCGAATGTGTCGAACGGAATCACAGACACAACGGGGCCAAAGATTTCTTCCTGGCAGATGCGCATCTGCGCGTCGCAGTCGGTGAAGATGGTGGGCTCGTGGAACCAACCCTTGGCGAAGTCGCCGCCCTCGAGGCGATGTCCGCCAGCGGCAAGCTTCGCGCCTTCGTTTTTGCCGATCTCGACGTACTTCATCACTGTGTTGAGCTGTTGCTCGTTGATCACGGGGCCCATGTTCGTGCGGGCGTCGAGACCGTCGCCAACGCGGAGGGATTTGGCGCGCTCCACGAATTTGCTGACGAACTGCGAGTAGACCTTCTTATGCACAGCGACGCGGCTGGCCGCGGTGCAACGCTGCCCCGTAGTGCCAAACCCGCCCCAAATTGCGCCATCAATCGCGAGATCGAGATTGGCGTCGTCCATCACGACGATGATGTTCTTGCCGCCCATTTCGAGGTGGCACTTCTTAAAGCTTGGCGCGCACGCCTGGCTGACGATGCGACCGACTTCTGTCGAGCCCGTGAAGCTGACGAGCTTCACGTCGCGCGATTCGAGAAGTTCCTTACCGGCAACGGGGCCGTCTCCGAACACCACGTTAACGACACCCCGAGGCAGGCCAGCCTCTTCGAGAACCTGCGCGAGATTGTGCGTCGAGAGCGGAGTATCTTCAGCGGGCTTGATCACCACCGTGTTGCCGCAGACGAGCGCGGGCATGATCTTCCACGACGGAATCGCCATGGGGAAATTCCACGGAGTGATCAGCGCCGTAACGCCAATCGGCGAACGGACGGACATCGCGAATTTGTTAGGCAGCTCGGAAGGCGTCGTGTGGCCGAACTGGCGGCGGCCTTCGCCGGCCATCAGGTACGTCATGTCGATGGCTTCCTGCACGTCGCCGCGTGTTTCGTCGAGGACCTTGCCCATCTCGCGCGTCATGTCGCGAGAGAAACCCTCTTTGCGCTCGACGAGAATTTGTGCGGCACGATACATGATTTCCGCGCGCTTGGGCGCGGGCGTCAGACGCCATTCTTTATAGGCTTCGCGCGCGGCTTCGACGGCCAGAGCAACGTCGTCTTTGGAGGAAGCGGGAAAAATTCCGATGAGCTCGTCGCGATTCGCGGGATTGCGATTCTCGATGGATTCGTTGCTTCGCGATTCGACCCATTCGCCATTGATGAAGTTCTTGTAGGCTTTGAGAGCGTAGGAAGTTGCCATCGTTGTCCTCCGATGTAAGCGCCCGGCGTGGTGAACGTTCGCGGGCAAGAATGCAAATTGATCGAGGAATCAGAGTAACAAGCGCGGAGCGAACGCGTCAATCGAAGGAGGCAGAGAACGTAAGAGGAAACTCAGTTCCAGATTGCTCGACCATCTGAGCCGCCACGATTACTCGCCCAATTCTTAATTGCTGACGATTTTTCTGAATTCCGCGATCTGCGTTGGCGAGAAGCTCCGTTTCGGGAGCAGGTGATACGAATTCCGGTCAAAATAGAGCAGGAAGGCACCGGGAATCTCTCGCACGGCCTTTAGCCGACGGTATTCAGCGATCCAGCGATCCGTTTTCGTCCTATATCCGAGGCAATCTGACATGATCTCAGCGTTCTGTGCGCCTTTAGACCAGTCAGTCTTGAAATATGTTCGAACGTAGATGAGCGCTTCGCCGAAGATCAAGCACAGAGGTACTACAGCGAGTCCCCAAAGACTTCCTGCTTTTTGGGCAGGGGCTGCATAAACGATCCAATATGCAATAAGCGTCAGTGCTGCGTAGCTAAGGAGCCTCGTGAAAAGTTGGCGGTGCCAATTATGAAACATTGCCGCAGCGGAATAGAGTAGCGCCGAGGGTTGCATCGGAACCTCAAAGAGCTTCCTTCGGTTCACCAGATAGGATTCGGCCAGAGTCTTAAGCTGGTCCAGCTGACCAACGCATTGGAGAGCCTGTTTTGGCAACCAATATCCGGTCGTGGTCGTCGCCAGGACCAGAATTGTTTCGCCGTCGTGTACGTGTCGCAGGCAGGACCATGGCCGCACGTCATGACCTTCATACCAGGACAGGCGCCATCCGGTCTCGTCGAATTCGATAGTGCGGCGATCGGCATGGAAAAGATCGTATTCTCTCCGAAGCGCAGTCGAATCCAACTGGGGCGACTTCGGTTTCGCGAAGAGACCAATGAACATCGCGAAAAAAGTCAGCAAAAGGCCGATCATCAAGAGCAAGCCGCCCGGGAAAAAGGATCCTCCTTGTATGTTCATCTTGAGCAAGGAATACCCAGCAGCGAAACAGCAGAGACCGCCGATAGTCGAGGCTGTCGCGATTCTGGAGACTTGCACTTTCTTTCGAGAACCCCTCATCATCTCTAAGTAATTCTCAAAAGAAAGCGTGTACTCGATTTTCGCCATATTGGAGAGTATACGAAGTAAGAGTCATAGCGGCCGTGAATCTATTGCTTACGAGTACTAACAATTAAACAGTTCACAAATTGATTGGTCCGAAAGGAATTGGCAGTAGGTGGCCTGCGTGCAGAGCAGAAGTGTCACCTGTATCTTCGAGCCGCGCATCAGTAGGGTTCGGCTGCGAACTGGCGCGGGGCGCAAAACTCCGCACCCCGCAAAAACGGCAAGCATGGCAGCCTAAAAAAGGTGAAGCCAGGCGCTTTACTGGACGGGCGAGCTAGTTTTGGAAGATGAGGAATCAGTCGAGGATTGCGTTGCCGCGGGCGAAGTTCCGGGCGCGGCAGTGGTCGCACCGGGCGTCGGCGAAACGCTGGAACCATCGGGGGCCTTGGGCACCTGTGGAGCTTGGGGCGGTTGCGGCTTCACTCCCGTGCCAGGAACCGCGGCTGGAGCGGACTGACCGACGGGCAGTGACGCCTTTGGCGCGGGAGGACGCGGCGCGTCGACGCCGGCGATTTCCGAGCCCAAGCCAAGTTTCTGCAGGCTCAGCGCGTCAATCTTGCCATTGCCATCCAGGCCGTGGTCTTCCTGGAAACTACGCATCGCCTGGATGCTGGAAGCGTCCCATTTGCCGTTTGGGTCGCCTTTGTAATAGCCGCTGCGAACCAGAGCCGTCTGAATTTCGGTAACGCGGCCGGCGGAAGGCTTGGTTGGACCGTGATAGTGATACCGGCGGCTATAGTAGTGATGACGACGCCGCTTGTGCGCCGCGACGGTGACCAGCCGAGCGTTACGCGGCGCGGCCTTCTTGGCATGTCGGCTGGCAACAGCGTGCTTACGAGACTTGGTTGCCCGGGAAGCAGACGCCAGCGCCGGCTGTGCAGCAGCGCAAACTGCGATGCACGCAACAAAAAAAGACGAGATTAGGACGAGTCGTTTCATCGTATCCACTTTGCGAACTGGCTCCGGCACTGGGTTGCCGAAGCAACTCTACCCGATTATACGGCGCGGCGTTATAGACCTTCAAGATAAAGCGGGCGGTACGGTCGTACTAGACAAGCTGGCCGAAGGGTCAGGCGGAAGCGCCTCAAGAGGGCCGCGTCAGGAAGATAGTTGTGACGCGAGTCTTGCGCAGACAGGCCGCGGCTGCCGCCCCGCGTTGCAAAACAGCGCTGCCTGGAGTAAGTTCGTGAACATGCTGATTGAACGCCTGAGCGCCGCGAACTGTTGTTGCGCATATCGACGTGTGTGCTCTGGCAAGGGGAGAGTGGTTATCTAGACCGGTTTCAGTTTATTTCGCTCGAACCCACCGCCAGACATGAACTGGTTGGTGGGGTTTTTGTTTTTGGGCGACTTGATTTTGGGGCGAATCCGAAAACTCACAGAAGGAGGAAATATGAGCAAGATTCTGTCGGAAGTTTTAGCCGCGAATGAGAATTACGCCGCCAAGTTCGGCGAGAAGGCCAAACTGGCGATGCCGCCGGCGAGGCACTTTGCCGTGCTCACCTGCATGGACGCTCGACTCGACCCCGCCAAGTACGCGGGACTGTCTGAAGGCGACGCGCACGTAATCCGCAATGCTGGGGGTCGCGCCACTGACGACGCTATTCGCTCGCTGGTGATCAGCTACAAACTGCTGGGCACGAGCGAGTTCTTCGTCGTTCACCACTCCGAGTGCGGAATGCAATTCTTCACAAACGAGGTGATCCGCGGTTTGCTCGCTTCAAGTCTGGAAACCGCCGACCTGACTCCGCAAGGCTTCCGCGATGTCGGCAAAGGGCCGGGATCGCGCGAGGGCGAGTACGTCGAGTGGTTGACGGTTAGCGACCCGAAACAAGCCGTGCTGGACGACGTCACCCGTATCCGAAATCATCCGCTTATTCCCAAATCGATTCCGGTGTACGGCTACATCTATGACGTAGAGACGGGACGCCTCAACGAAGTTGCGGGCGCCAGCGCGCTTGGCGCAGCCGCCACTGCTGGTTAATCGCAGCGAGAAGGCGGTATCGGGGGTCGATCCGAACGGTTGACCTCCGATACGTGTTTCCGCGCAAGCAGGGATACGCGTCTCCGCGCAGGAAGTCGGGGCGCAACACAGAAGCTTCCCTGCCGAACGTAAACACGACACGCGGCATCGCGTGCGGGCGTGCGAGTCTGGTATCTTTGCTTGCTCTGTGCATCCTGCCAGTTTGCGGTCGGGAGATAGACATTCGATGGAGATTCGCCACGATTGGACGCGCAACGAGATCGGAAGAATTTTCCGGCTTCCGTTTACTGATCTGATTTTCCGGGCACAGACGGTTCACCGGCAATTTCACGCGCCTGATGAAGTGCAGCTTTGCCGCCTGCTGTCGATCAAGACGGGCGGGTGTCCCGAAGATTGCGCGTACTGTCCGCAGAGCGCGCACTACGAGACGGATGTGACGCGCCAGAGCTTGCTCGATCAAGAAGAAGTGTTGGCGAGCGCAACGAAGGCAAAAGCGGAAGGCGCAACGCGGTTCTGCATGGGCGCGGCGTGGAGGCAGGCGCCGGAAGGTCCCGAATTCGAGCGCGTGCTGGAAATGGTGCGGTCGGTTGCGGCGTTGGACATGGAGGTTTGCTGCACGCTGGGAATGCTCACCGAACGGCAAGCGATTCGGCTGAAGGAAGCGGGACTGACCGCGTACAACCACAATCTGGATACGTCGCCGGAATTCTACGGCGAGATCATCACCACTCGCGTTTACGACGAGCGGCTGCGAACCATCGCGCACGTGCGCAACGCGGGAATTACCGTGTGTTGCGGCGGAATTCTCGGCATGGGGGAATCGGAACAGGATCGTATCGGCCTTCTGCAGCAGCTTGCGAATCTGAATCCGCATCCCGAGAGCGTGCCGATCAATATGCTGGTGCGCGCGGAAGGAACGCCGCTGGCGCGCGCGGAAGAGCTTGATCCGCTAGTGATGGTGCGAACGATTGCGACAGCGAGAATCGTGATGCCAAAGTCGCGCGTCAGGCTGGCTGCCGGACGGCGGTCATTGTCGGGTGAGGCTGTTGCGCTGTGCTTCCTGGCGGGCGCAAATTCGATTTTTACTGGCGAAAAGCTGTTGACCACGCCGAATCCGACTGAAGATGAGGACGCGGCGCTACTGAAGAATCTGGGAATGCGAGCGATGCAGCATGCGTGAGATCCGCGACAGCGCGCTCGCTCGACGGATGGAAGCCGAAATCGAGTCGCTGCGCGAATGCGGGCAACTGCGCACGCTGGAACATCCCGCTGGAATCAATCTCTGCTCGAATGACTATCTCGGGCTTGCGACCGATCCGCGATTGAAGAACGCGGTTGCAGCCGCAATCGCGCGTACGGAAGCGGTTAGCTCGACGGGATCGCGACTGCTGTCCGGGAATGCGTGCGAATGGGAGCAGCTCGAAACCACATTCGCGCAGTTCGCGGGAACCGAAGCAGCGCTCTATTTCAATTCAGGATACGCGGCGAATATCGGACTGCTGAGCTCGGTGGTCGGAGCAGGCGATGTGTTTTTTTCCGACGAGCTGAATCACGCAAGCCTGATCGACGGAATCAGGCTTTCGCACGCGGCCAAAGTGATTTACCCGCACCGCGACCTTGCGTTTTTGGAGAACGCGCTGCGCGAGCACGCGCGCAATAACGGCGCGAAGGTGATCGTCACGGAGACCGTGTTCAGCATGGAGGGCGACGTCGCGCCGCTCGATTCCCTGCTTCGGCTGGCCCGCGATTACGGCGCCGAGCTGATTCTGGATGAAGCGCACGCCACGGGCGTGTTCGGCCCTCACGGCAGCGGCGTCGGAGCGTCCGTCGGCGTCACACGAGAGATTTTCGCCGTCGTGCATACGTGTGGAAAAGCGCTGGCGAGCGCTGGCGCGTTCGTATGCTGCAACAAATTGCTGAAACAGTATTTGGTGAATCGCGCGCGGACATTTATTTTCAGCACGGCGATGCCTCCGTATTTCGCCGCGCAAATCGGCACCGCGCTGGAACTCGCCATCGGTGCGGACCGGGAACGCGCGGAGCTTCGATCGCTGGCCGATCTGCTTCGCGGAGAGCTTCGCGCGGCCGGCGTTGCGGTTGGCGCGAGCGACACGCAGATCGTTCCCGTGATGTGCGGAACAAACGAAGCGGCGCTGCACGTCGCGAGCGTGCTGCAAGCAGCGGGCTTCGCGGTACGCGCGATCCGTCCGCCGACGGTGCCGGCTGGCACGGCGCGCGTGCGACTATCGTTGACGGCGAAGGTTACGCGTGCGGACGTGCTGCGCTTGAGCAAGGCGATTCGCGCCGCGTTCGATTCCCTGCTCAGCCAACCTGCCGCGGTCCATGCCTAACCGATTTTTCGTAACAGGAACGGATACAGGAATCGGAAAAACCGTTACGTCGGCGCTGCTGTGCGCGGCGCTCGACGCGATCTACTGGAAGCCAATTCAGACGGGTTCGCGCGAAGGAACGGACCGGGCAACCGTCATGCGGCTTGCGGGTTTGCCCCGCGAGCGAACGATTCCCGAGGCATATTGTTTCGCTCCACCGGTTTCGCCGCATCTGGCTGCGCGGCTCGCCGGAAAGCGCATCGATCTCCGGCAAGTCAAAATGCCCAAGCTGCCGGCTCGCGAAAATCTGATCGCCGAAGGAGCAGGCGGCGTGCTGGTTCCTATAAACAAGAAGGAACTGATGCGGGACTTGATGCGACAGTTGCGGTTGCCGGTAGTCCTGGTGACGCGCAGCTCGCTGGGGACGATCAATCACACGCTGCTTTCCGTGGCGGCCTTACGTGCGGCGCGGATTCGGCTGGATGGAGTGGTAATGGTTGGCGAGCCGAATGAAGAGAATCGCGCGGCGATCGAACGCTACGGCAACGTGCGAGTGGTTGGCATCATTCCTCCGCTGCGCAAACTAGACCGGCCGACGCTGATCGCGACATTCCGAAAACACTTCGACGCGCGAGTTTTTGCCGAATGACCGAGCCGCTGCAAATTTGGCACCCGTTCACGCAGGAGGCGCTGGAACCATCGCCCATTCGGATTGCGAGGGCCGAAGGCGCTTACCTTTTTACGGATGACGGGCGGCGGCTGATCGATGGGATTTCGTAGTGGTGGACGAATATCCACGGGCATTGCCATCCGCGAATCATGCGCGCGATTGCCGACCAGACGCGCAAGCTGGACCACGTTCTGCTGGCGGGATTTTCGCACGAACCCGCCCAGGAGCTATCGCAGCGGCTTCGCAAGTTTCTGCCGCCGTCACTGACGCACCTTTTCCTTTCCGATGACGGATCGACAGCGGTGGAGGTAGCGCTGAAGATGGCCGTGCAGTACTGGCAAAACGTCGGACGGGCGGAGAAAAAGACGATCGTGGCACTGGAGCGCGCATATCACGGAGACACGGTCGGAGCGATGTCCGTCGGTGACGACTCCGATTTCACCGATCACTTTCAGCCTATGCGGTTTCCCGTGCATCGTGTGCACGCCGCGTACTGCTACAGGTGCCCCGTCGGCAAGACGCGTGCCACGTGCGACATCGACTGCATCGAGCAACTGCGGGCGTTGCTGGAACGCGAAAGCCGCACGATCGCCGCGGTGATCGTCGAACCTCTGCTACAGGGCGCCGGCGGGATGATCGTGCACCCGGTGGAATTCCTCCAACGCGTCCGACGGCTTTGCAGCGAACATGACGTGCTGCTGATCGCCGACGAAGTGCTGACCGGCTTTGGCCGTTGCGGAAAAATGTTTGCCTGCGAGCTCGCGGGAATTGAGCCCGATATGATGTGCCTCTCAAAAGGGATCACCGGTGGCGCGCTTCCGATGGGGGCGACTGCATGCACCACGGCGATCCACGATGCGTTCGTGAGCACCGACGCGGGACACACTTTTTTCCACGGGCACTCGTATACCGGAAATCCAATTGCGTGCGCGGCGGCGGTGGCGAGCCTCGAAGTGTTCGAGACGGAGCCTGTGTTCGAGGGCATTGCGGGGATCGCGCAGATTCACGCCGACCGACTTGCGCAAATCAAGGATCACCCGACTGTTGGCGATGTGCGGAGTATAGGAACCGTCGCGGCGGTCGAATTGAAGGCGGACGACGCGGGCTACATGTCGCACATCAAGCCAAAACTGTACGAGTTCTTCCTGAATGCCGGAATTCTCCTGCGCCCGCTGGGGAATGTGGTTTACGTTTTGCCGCCGTATGTGATCTCGCGCGACGACTTGAACTACATTCACGACAAAATTCGCGAGTCGCTCGATCTGAGTTCTCAGGAGACGAAGGGATCGAGGTAAGCGGAATTTGGCGGGTGATCGATTTTATGTGCCGGCCCAACTCTGATTGCGTGGGCAAAACGAACGGTACCTCGACGCAGGTCACTCGCGAGATTGCGAGCAATCCAAAACAGCTCAGTCGGAGGTTTGGACGGAATGGTGCCGCAATTCCCACGATGAAACGATGAGTCCCTGGATCTCGTGGAAGAAAATTTTCGACCCTTGCCGGGTATCCCACCAATCATCGGGGTTGAAATCAGAGTCTTTAGCCGCAATGACGTGAAGCTCCGTCCCGCGTGGCAGAACGCGCGAGCAAATGTAATCCGCGCGCCGGGTGTGGTAATTCGACGTGACCAGCAGGATGTGCTTCCATCCGCGCTGCGTCAGATACTTCCCTATGACCGTGCATTCCTCTCGGGTATTCCGTGCGTGGTGCTCGAGAGGGATGATCGCGCTGGCAGGCACGCCGTCCGCAATCAGGTCGTGCTGCTCGAGCTGGCTAACACTCATGTATGGACGGAGATAGCGCCCGCTGGCAATTACCCGCGGCGCCCAGCCACCCTTGATCAACTCGGCGGCACGCGCCGCCCGATCGCCGCTGTAATTGTCATCGCTCAGCATGACAATCGCGTCGGAGGCGCGCGGCGAATCGTCTACGATCACGGCGTGCCCCGCCAGACGCATTAGCGGATGCCGAACCAGATACAGCGCAAACAACAGCACAACAAAGCAGCATAGCAGTAGAAATTTGAAGATGATTCCACCGCGCTGCGCATGCCATCTCGCGGTTCGCCCAGGCACTTCCATGCCGCGGCCATACCGGCCAAGCTCAGGTCTTACTTGCCAAACGTTTTTGCTCGCCACTAGCTTGTCCTGAGCGTCGCCGAAGGTCGCTTGCCATTGCTTTCCGGCGCCCACGCTCGCTGGGCCGCCCGCTTCAAACGCAAGGGCGAATCCTGTCGGGATGGCTCTCTCTCGTCACTGGTCACTGGCCACTTGCCACTCGTCACTGCCTTCTTCATTTTTCGGGGTCGATCTGCCGCAGCCGTTCTGCGGCCTCTTCCGGCAGCAGCCCGTTCGAGTAGATCTCCTTGATGCTGTATGACTTGCTGCGCTGCGGCACAATCGGAAGAATTTCGAAGTGCCAGTGATAATCCCCCGCAATCGTCTGCCAATATTCGCTGAGTTCGCCCTTCGTTTGCAGCGTGTTCGGAGCGGTGTGCAGGACCATGTGAAAGGTCGAGGTCACGCGCATGATGCGACGCAACGTCCGTCGCAGCAGGCTCGCCAACTGCCGGCGGTTCTCCTCGGCGCCCGGTACTTCGAACTGATGATTGTGAGTGCGCGGCATCAGCCATGTTTCGAAAGGCACGCGCGCAGCGTAAGGGGCGAACGCGTAATAATCACCAACGTTATCGACGATGCGCTTTCCCTGCCGAATTTCCTGCCGCATGATGTCGCAGAAAACACATCGTTCGCGCTCGCGATACCACAGCCGCGCGGACCGCAGTTCGTACAGCACGCGCCGCGGCACGAACGTGGTTGCGGTCAACTGCGAATGGGCATGCGTCCATTCTTCGCCGGCCTGCTCGCCGCGATTCTTAAAAATTGTGACGTACTTGAATCGCGCATCTTGCTTCAGATCGGTAATCCGCTGAGCATACGCTTCCAGGACCAGCCCGATTTCCTCGTCAGTCATATCTGCGAGAGAACGCCGGTGATCGCGCGTCTCTACGATGATCTCGTGCGCGCCCGTGGCAGCCATGCGGTCGTAAATCCCCTCCGCGGCGCGCGATTGTTCGGCCTCGATCTGATACAGCGGATGGAAATGGGGGAACACGCGCACGCGCCAAGGTTCCTGTCGGGGCAGTGACAACAATTCTTGAACCCCAATCGGGCTTTCCGGGCACAGCGGGCACGGATTCTGCGGCAACTGATCCGTTTCCGAATAGCCCGCGACTACCCAACTGCGCGTGATCGGGTCCTTTCTCAGTTCCATTCTTCTCCTTCGCCGATATCCTGAAGTCAAAAATGGAGAGCTATATTAACCGAAGTCACCGCTCCGTGGCAGCCGACCGGTGTACAGAGTGACGTAGGCGTGTAGAGGTGACACGGGCGTGGGGTGACAAGGCGTAGCTGACACGACCGGGTACCGAGCCGGCGCCCGCACACCGAGCGAACGCCGGCACATCCGGTAATAATTCTTGTCTTCAACCGCGTTTGGAGTTACACACTACGAACAGTGCTTTACCTCGCTGTCCGGAGGGCTTTATGCCGGAAGTCCCAGTCGCCGCCACCCCGTTGTCTTTGCGCAGCTTCGTTCACGAAGAAGCTACCGTCATCCGTTGCTCGGGCGAGCTGAACTCGTCTACTTCTGCCCTGCTGGCAACGTGCGTGAAAGGCGCGCTGCCCGAGACGAAGCGCGTGATCCTCGACTTCGCCCAGTTGGAGCGCATCGACAGCTCCGGACTTGGAACGGTTGTCGGTCTCTACATTTCCGCGAAACACGGCAGGCGCAACCTGGAAATCATCAACCTGACCCCGCGCGTGCGTGAATTGTTCGGCCTGACGAACCTGCTTGCCGTCTTCGAGAAGTGCGGCCAGTGCGGAACACGAATGCCGTAGGCCATCCTATTCATCGGCCATGACTTACAATTGGCGAAGTGTTCCACGGACACTTCTCTGCTGCGAAGTACTACAGTACTCACCTGAGCTGGTTGTGGAAAAAATTGTATTGTGAGTGCAATTTTTCCCTAAGTTCTGGCCTTGACATTCAGGTTTTTCATGTAGAATCGAGCCCGATTTCTGGTACAAGGGGCTGCTCTTCGCTTCAGTTCAGTCTTTTGGCCCTCGCACCTTCGCTCACGACGCCCCCGGAAATCAAAACAAAACTGGAGACGACTGCGCGATCGTGTTCCGGCAAGATGCCCTAACGCCCAATCCTGCAAAGCCCTCGCGGCGGCAAATCCTGAAGGGGATCGCCGGTCTGAGCATCCTCGGATCTCTTGGCACAATAGGGACTTTTGCGGGCCCGGGTGGCGGCCGCGAGGAATTATCAGCGGACAATCCCCTCCCCATCGGCCCCCCACTAAGCGACCGTGACGACGCGTTTCTCGAGGAAATCGAACATGCCAATTTCCTCTATTTTTGGGAGCAGACGAGCCCGATCACCGGTCTGACGCGCGACCGCTACAATGTCCGAAATGGGGATGGGACGGACCTTTGCAGCATCGCGGCGACGGGCTTTGGCCTGACTGCACTCTGCATAGGCGAGAAGCGCGGGTACATATCGTATGAACAGGCCAGCGAACGCGCGCTGGCTGCCATGCGGTTCCTGTATCACAAGCTGCCTAACCAACGTGGGTTCTTTTATCACTGGGCCGACTTCAACACCGGCCGCCGCCTCGCACATTCTGAAGTATCATCGATCGATACCGCCATCCTACTGTGCGGCGTCCTAACCTGCCGCGAGCACTTCCCCCACAGCGAAATCAACGAACTCGCGACGCGTATCTTCGATCGGGTCGACTGGCGATGGCTCTCCGAGGACACCCTGCTGCTTCCCATGGGCTGGAGCCCTGAGCAGGGATTCCTGCATTACCGCTGGGATAATTATTGCGAGCTGATGATGATGTACTTGCTGGGGCTCGGCTCTTCCACGCACGCCTTACCTGCGGGCACCTGGGAGGCGTGGAAGAGGAAAATGTTCAACTACGAAGGCATCGAGTACATCGGCTCGATGGCGCCGCTTTTCGTGCATCAATACTCGCAGGCATGGTTCGATTTTCGCAGCAAGCGCGACCAGTACGCCGACTATTACGAGAATTCGATCCTGGCAACTGAAGCGCATCGGCGCTGGTGTCTGAGTCTGGCGCGGCAATTTCCCGACTATAGCGATGATTTGTGGGGCATTTCCGCCTCGGATTCGCGAAAGAGCTACACCGTTTGGGGAGGACCGCCACGATCCGGGCCAATCGACGGCACGGTGGTGCCTTGCGCCGCGGCGGGCTCGCTGCCCTTCCTACCCGATCAAGTGATGCGCGTCCTGCACACAATCAAGGGTCAGTACGGTGCGGGAACATGGTGCCGCTATGGGTTCGTCGACGCGTTCGATCCGCTGACGAACTGGTACGACAGCGACGTGATTGGGATCGACACGGGAATCACGATCCTGATGGCCGAAAACGCGCGGACGGGCTGGGTCTGGAACACCTTCATGAAAAATCCCGAGGCGCAGCGCGGAATGGAGCGCGCCGGATTCAAATCGTACGCCCCGGCACCGTATCCGATTATCCGGCCCCAAGAAGTTTTTCATGCGGCGAAGCGGCGCAGTTCCCCGAAACGCCTTTCAGCTGCTTTGAACGCCGACGCAGACTCTTACGCTCAAGCGCGCAACGCGCAACGCTGAATATCGCGGTCTAACCGATTAAGCCGCCGAAATTTTGACCGTCGCCATATCCGAACTTTTTCACGGCGTCGATGACGCGATCATCTCGATCCGCAGTGTTCCAAACGGCATGTCAGCCTGCATCTGAACTGGCGTTCGCGAAGAATTCTCGGCCAGCCAAACCGTGAAGTGCACGCCTGAAACAGGTCTGCCCTGCTCAGACACCTGAATCCCAATGCGCGTGGACGAAAATCTTCCGGCCGATACTTCCACCGCCTCGCCTGAGGCTTCTTTTCGCGCCCGCATCTCGTAGAAGTGACTCCCATCGTAAACGCGAGCGCTTGCTTCGTTTTCGTGTCGCCAGTCGATGCCGCGCAGTTCGTAAAACGCGCCCAGCGGATCGCGCGTTCCGGGCATCACGACGACCCCTGGCCCCGGCGCGCGTGGAGTTTGCCCCTCCGGCACGAACTGAAACGTTTGGTCCGACTTGCGTCCCAACTCGTTCAGATATGTCTGGTAAATGCGGCTCTCGAGCGTCGCGGCGTCTGTGTATGAATCGAGTTCATCGTCGATCGGAAAAAGTGTGCGCACGGGGCTGAGTGTGTGTGCCGTCGCTCGGAAATGCCACGTCTGCCAGCCGTACAGATCACGTTTCCCGGGAATACTCAGCTCGACCGACGCAGCAGTTGAGGACGATGACCACGAAACGTTGTAATTCAGCCTCTCGCCGACCCGAAACGGCATCGCCATTTCTTTTGCCGACGTGTTCAGAGCGGCCGTTAGTGTCCGCTGCACGTGCGTTCGCGTTTGCCCCGCGGCTGCTGCAAACGTTCCACGCAGAGTCGGCGACGACAACGCAGCGAGCGCAATCAGAACCGCGCTGCCGACAACTATTCTCCGGTTTGAACAGCTCTCTCTTCGAATCATGCCTGCGCTTTGATGTCTATCGCTATTGCTTCGTCTCTCGGTGGGATACGGCGCCAGCTTACGACTGGTTTCGCTACTGTGTGCGGCGCGAGACTTGGTCAGTGGGTGCCGTTCAGATGGAAAGGAAGGTCAGCGAGCGAGTCGACGAACAGGTCCGGCGGATTGGCTTTCAAGCTGTCACATCCCAACCCGTACGTAACGCCGCAGGCCCAAATTCCCGCGTTCCGAGCTGTGCGCACATCCACTTCGGAATCGCCGACCATCATCGCGGCCTCTGCCGGCAAATCCAAGTCGCGCAGCAGCACGCGCACGCCGATCGGATCGGGCTTCTTTCTCTCGAAACTGTTGCCCCCGTAAACGAACCGAAAATATCGACCGAGATCCAATCCGTCGATAATCGCCTTGCTGAACTTCACCGGTTTGTTCGTCAGGACGGCCATCGAGCGGCCGCCAAGCAGTGCGAGCCCTTCTCGCACACCGGGATATGCGACGGTGTTGTCCAGCATATGTGTTCGGTAGTACGACAGAAAATACGACAGCGCCCGCTCCACCTGCGCGTCCGTGATTTCTCCGGGTGCTGTCCCTTCGTTCAGCGAGCGCCTCACCAGTATCGGCGCTCCATTCCCGACGAAGCCGTAGATTCGCTCGTGGCTCAAGGGCGCGTGTCCCATATATTCGAGCATCGCGTTGACCGAAAGTGCCAAGTCGAGTTTCGAATCGATCAGCGTCCCGTCCAGATCGAAGATCAGGACACGCACATTCGTAAATCGGTTGTGATTGTCAGCCATTCAAGTGCTTCGCGGTCAAAACGCCAACGTGTCCTGCATGAGTCATGCGCGATACGCTCAATTCGTTCCGCAACCATTCTATTCATCGGTCGCCGCTCTGTCACTGGTCACTGATCATAGCGCACTTCTTGATGTTGCTTCGGTGACTCCGCGCCGGGCCGCCGCGGCGGACTTCCTTATCACCCGCCTTTTTCGCTACACTACGCGCCATTATGAAGATCATCGCGTCTGTATTCTTGACCGTGGCGCTCGCAGTATCAGCATTGGCGCAAAATCCCAAAAGCCTTTTCTACATGACGCGCGATCCAAACTCCGTACGATCCTTTCTCGCGCATGCCGATAAAGTCGATATCCTCGTTCCCGCGTGGTACACGGTTGACGCCACCGGTCTCGTCTCAGGCGGCCCCAATCCTCTCGTAATGCAGACCGCGCGCGAGCACCACGTGCCCGTTATGCCCATCGTCGCCGGGGCGAATTTCGTTCAGGCCGACGTGCACAAGCTGCTGACGGACAACGCAGCCGAATTAGCGATGATTTCGCAACTGGTTGCCGCTTGCAAAGTTAATAGCTATACCGGCTTTCAGTTCGACTTCGAAAACGTGAATTGGACCGACCAACAAGCGTTTTCGCAGATGATCGACATAGCGGCTCAGGACTTCCACAAGGACAATCTGCAGATCAGCGTTGCCACCGTCCCAAACGCGCCGGGTCACGCCGGCGAAACGGGATTTGACGCGTGGCTCTATGAAAACTGGCAGGGCGCGTACGATCTGAAAACTCTCGCGCAGTCCGCGGATTTCATTTGCCTGATGACATACGACGAGGACACTCGTTGGACGCCGCCCGGACCCGTCGCAGGCTGGGGCTGGACTGTGGAAAATCTCGATTACGCCCTGAAGTCGGTTCCGAAGGACAAACTTTACTTGGGGATTCCGCTCTACGGCTACCACTGGTTTGCCGGAGCGCCGCTCAAACCTACGCCCGCACATCCGGCGGAACAGCCGAATCCTTCCGCGGAATACATCTCAGCTCCCGACGCGCTCGATTTGGCCCGCGCGTACGGGGGCCATATCGAGTGGGATTCTGTTGATCGCAGCCCGTGGTTCTATTTCTATCGTGACAACATACGCGAGTGGATTTTCTACACGGACGCGCGCGCTTTCCGTGAACGCTACGATTTAACGAAACAGCGCGGTGTAGCGGGCTTTTGCTCGTGGGTCCTAGGCACCGAAGATCCAGGGATTTGGTCTATCCTGCCTTCGCATGCGCAATAACGCGGCGTTCGACCGTAGCACACGCGGAACCGGGAGCAGCAGGGAGCGCCCGCTACAGCAGGTGTGGGTGACTGGACGACTTACGCCCGTCGCGAAACGTTGCGAATTTCTTTGCGGTAATCGGGCGCAACGATCTCGACCGTTCGGCACATTTCGTAGAGCCTGGATCGAATGCGAACTCCCACGCGGCCCGACAGCGTGTCTTGTTCCACCGCACGAGACGTTTCCCCGGACGGAAACACCACGCGACCTGATGGCTGCTCCCGCATGCGGTCCGTTAGCTCCTTGTCCAGATAATTCGTAGTCATGATCGTTGCGCGTTTTTCGTTGTAGCGGGAATTGAGAATATGGCCCACCGTCTCTCGCACCCAGTCGGACGATTTGCCCGCGCCGATGTCGTCCAGGAGCACGACGTCCGCCCTGAGCACCGGTTCCAGCACGCTCATTTCCGTCGATTGGCTCTCGGGGTTGTAGCTGTCCTGAATCTGCTTTAGCAGCTCGCGGTAGTCGTAAAAAATTCCCGAGTGTCCTCGCGAAACAATCTGCTTCAGCGCGGCAACCGCGAGATGCGTCTTGCCGACTCCGCATGGGCCCATCACTAGAAGACCTTGCTCAAAATCCGTCTGCGCCGCTGGCGGCATGTATTCATCCGCAAACTTCTGGATGACCACCTTCGCTTGCGCGAGGCTGCGATTCCACCTAGCCAATTGCTCGCGCGAAACGTGTTCGTGCTCATTGTCCGCCTCGAAGTTCTCGAAGTCGCAATGCCTATACCGTTCGGGGATCCGCGCACGCATGAATACGCGTTCGGTGCGATCGCCCGCCGTGCAGTCGCAAGGTACGGCCCAAACTGTCCTGGCCGCTGCTGTGGACGTGCCGGTCGCCGAATCAGGAGGCGAGACCGACTGCGCACCCGCCGTCGTCCGGTCGACAACTTTCCACCCGCTTCCGCCGCAAATCGGACAATCTGTTCTGGCCATGGCGCAACAATACCCGCTGCGCGCGCCCCACTGCAAGCACACGCCTACTGTGGATGTTCAGCCTATCTGTGGAAACTTCTTCAATACGATCCAGAGCGCTACTCGCTCGGCCTTACGTGGACAAACGAAATCTGACCGCTGTTGCTCCGGAAGCGGAAACTGCGCTATGCGGCAGGTCGGGAAAGCTCGGCCATCACTTCTCGACGCGAATGGCGTGGCGAGGCGCGGCACGCACGATAGCGGTGCGGGAGGGCCGGCGATTTTCGGCGTTCAGGTCGCGCGTGATCTCGTTGCGCACAAACGTGATGAATTCGTCCATCTGCTCCTGCATCTCCGACATTTTGTCGCGCATGTTCAGGATGATTTCTATGCCCGCAAGGTTCACGCCAAGTTCGCGCGTCAGATTCAGGATCACTTCGAGCCGTTCGAGATCAGCGTCTGTGTACAGCCGCGTGTTGCCTTGCGATCTCGAAGGCTTCAGCAAGCCAACGCGCTCATACAATCGCAGCGTCTGCGGATGCAGCTTGTACAGTTCTGCCACCGCGCTGATCATGTATCCCGCTCTCGCTCTTTTCTTTGCGCGAGCCATCGTGTTCTTCCTCTAGAATGCGTTCACTTCAGATTCCCGGTCGTCTAGGTCACACCACGGCTTTAGCGAAAATGTCCTGCCGCGGATCCTCTGAATCGGCCTTTGCCAGGTCGCGCAACAACTGTCGAATTCTTTCGTCTTCCGGCTTCGGCACTACAATTTGCACTTCGATAATCTGGTCGCCGCGCTTCCCCGGATGTCCTGCTGACGGCGCTCCTTTTTCGCGCAACCTCAACTTCTTGCCGGAACTGGTCCCCGGCGGAATGCGCACCTGGGCGCGTCCATCAATTGTAGGCACTTCGATTTTGGAGCCGAGCGACGCTTCGCTCACTGTGACTGGCACGATGGTGTACAAATCGTCGCCACGACGTTCGAAAAAAGGATGCGACTGCACGTTGGTGATGATGTACAAATCTCCCGGGGGACCGCCGTGCGTCCCCGCATTCCCCCGCCCCGCGACGCGCACGCGCGAGCCGGTCTTCGCCCCCGGCGGAATGCGCACCTCGAGCGTGTCCACACGCGCGACGCGCCCTTCGCCGCCACAATTTCGGCACACGGATTGCAGCTTTCCAGTTCCCCCGCAGCGCGAGCACGTAATTTGAAATCGCATCCGGCCGCTGACTTGCGTCACTTGCCCCGAGCCACTGCAGGTCGGGCACGCCTTGTCGTCACCCGAGATCACGCCAGCGCCGTGACACACAGAACAAACGTCCAGCCGCGTGATGCTCAACCGCTTTGTCGTGCCATGCATCGCCTCGGCAAACGAAATGTCGATCTGGAATTCGAGGTCGGTGCCGGGTTCGCGTTCTGTGGTCGCTCGCGCTGCATTCGCCCCGCGGAAAAACTGACTGAAGAGGTCGCGGAAACTCGTTCCACCTCCCTGCGCGCCCGCTCCCCCAAAATCGAATCCGCCGAAATCAAAATGAACGTCCTCGGGCGTTCCACCGTAACCCGCACCGGGCGGTGGCACGCCCTGTCCCGGCGTATTGAAGCCGAACTGGTCATACATCTGCCGCTTCTTCGTATCCGACAGGACGTCGTATGCTTCCTGAATCTGTTTGAACTTCTCTTCGGCTGATTTGTCGCCGGGATTCAGATCGGGATGATACTTCCGCGCCAGTTTCCGGTATGCCCCGCGAATCTCCTTCGCCGAAGCTTTACGCAGCACTCCCAGCAACTCGTAATAATCTTGTTTGGTTGTTGTTGCCATGGAAAAAGTTGACAGTTAAAAATTGAAAGCTAAATCCAGCCGCACGCAATCCGTTTCGCCGCGCTCACGTTCCGCGTGCGGAACCTGCTTCCATCATCACTGTCGGCGCCCGAACTGAGCAGTACGATCTTCAACTTTTGGCTGTGTTCTCTCTGAAATCTAAACTCGAAACTTTTCCGCCCAGCGCTGGTTCCATTCCGACAGCTCGTGCACCTCACGCCCGGCTTCTTCCTGTTTCTGCCGCTGTGCTTCCGACCGGCCGGCCATCGCCGTTTCCTTCTGCGTGGCTCTCTCCATCCAGCGGTCAAGCGCCGCAATTCTCTCTTCTACAGCCGCCGGATCCGACTTGAACCGAAGCAGTGTCCCGGTTATCTCAATCGCCCTCGGGCCAAAATCGCCTTGAAGTATCCGCTCCGCCTCGTAAAACAACCGGCGCCAGTCGGCACTCGGGCTTGCAGAAATGCTCACCTGCACCATGTAGACGCCTTCGCGAATCTTCTGGATCGCCTGTGGCGGACCTGTCCGCCGCACCCCACTCGTGCTCAATGAACTCTCCGATCTGGAAGCGTGGACGTGCTGGCTGCAGGGTCGCCCATCGAGTGCTCGGTTGGGCTCTCCCGTCATCCGCGGTCCTTCACATGTTATCAACGTGATACGGGGCCCGCTCGCAGCGAACGGAGCCCCGCGTCTTTTCAGCCCTGTGACGTCAATTCGGCTTCTTCGATTCGTCGACGTCGACAAATTCCGCGTCCACGACGTCGCTCTGTCCTTGACCGCCCTGCTGAGCGCCGCCGGTCGACCCTTCGGCAGTTTCGCCGGCTGTGGCTCCTGGTCCGCCCGGTCCGCCGGCTGATCCAGCGGCCGCCTGCTGTGCCTTGTACATCGTTTCCGCGATGCGATGCGACACCTTGGTCAGGTTCTCCGCCGAAGTGTTCAGCTTGTCTAGACCGCCTTCCGAGAGCGCTCGCCGTGCCTGTTCGATAGCTTCTTCAGCCGCCTTCACGTCGCTTTCAACCAGCTTCTCGCGGTTCTCCTTGATCAACTTTTCCGTCTGATAAACCAGGTTGTCGAGCCGATTACGCGTCTCCACCTCAGACAGATGGGTCTTGTCCTCAGCGGCATGCGCTTCCGCTTCCTTCTGCATGCGTTCGGCTTCTTCTTTCGAGAGGCCACTCGACGCCGTGATTGTGATCTTCTGCTCCTTGTTCGTTGCACGGTCCTTTGCCGACACGTTCAAGATCCCGTTTGCATCGATGTCGAACGTGACCTCGACCTGCGGTATGCCGCGAGGTGCTGGAGGAATGCCCACGAGATGAAATCTGCCCAGCGTGCGGTTCCCGTTTGCAACCGGTCGCTCGCCCTGCAACACGTGAATTTCGACCGACGTCTGGTTATCAGCCGCCGTCGAGAACACTTCCGATTTCCGCGTCGGAATCGTCGTGTTGCGTGGGATCAGCACCGTCATCACACCGCCCATGGTCTCCACGCCCAGCGACAATGGTGTCACGTCGAGCAGCAGAATGTCCTTCACTTCGCCGCCTAGGACGCCGCCTTGAATGGCCGCACCGACCGCAACCACTTCGTCGGGATTCACGCCCTTATGACCCTCGCGCCCGAAAAGCTCCTTCACCATCGCCTGGATCATAGGCATCCGTGTTTGGCCGCCTACCAAGACCACTTCATTGATCTTGCTCGCATCCACTCCCGCGTCTTTCATGCATAGTTTGCACGGTTCCACCGAACGCCGGACGATCTCTTCAACCATGTTCTCAAGTTTGGCGCGCGTCAGCTTCTTGACGAGGTGCTTGGGCCCCGTGGCATCAGCCGTGATGAAAGGCAAGTTGATCTCGGTCTCCAAAGTAGTCGAAAGCTCAATCTTGGCTCGCTCAGCAGCGTCGCGCAGCCGCTGGAGTGCCATCTCATTTCCTTTCGCGTGCAAGTCGAGGCCTTCGTCCTTCTTGAACTCTTCGATCAGCCAATCCACGATCCGCTGATCGATGTTGTCGCCACCCAGATGCGTGTCGCCGTTGGTGGCTTTCACCTCGATTACGCCCTCGCCCACTTCCAGAATCGAGATGTCGAACGTGCCGCCGCCGAAGTCGTAGACCGCGATTGTTTCGTCCTTCTTCTTGTCTAGTCCGTAGGCAAGCGCCGCCGCGGTCGGCTCGTTGATGATCCGCTTCACATCCAGGCCAGCGATTTTGCCGGCGTCCTTCGTTGCATTGCGCTGCGCGTCGTTGAAGTAGGCCGGAACGGTAATCACGGCTTCCGTCACCTTCTCGCCCAAAAAGTTTTCGGCCGCTTCCTTAAGTTTCCGAAGAATCATTGCAGAAATCTCGGGCGGGCTGTACTGCTTCCCCTGCGCGAGCACTGCGACGTGGTCGCCTTGCGCCGCCACTTTGTAGGGCACCATTTTCATCTCTTCGTTCACTTCGTCGTAGCGCCGCCCCATGAAGCGCTTGATCGAATAAATTGTGTTCTCTGGATTGGTGATCGCCTGCCGCTTAGCGACTTGACCGACCAGGCGTTCGCCGCTCTTCGTAATCGCGACCACTGATGGCGTAGTCCGCGCTCCCTCTTGATTGGGGATCACTGCGGGTTCGCCGCCTTGCATAACGGCGACGACGCTGTTGGTCGTGCCGAGATCAATACCGATAATCTTGCTCATTGGCTTGCGCTCCTAATCTCAACTACCGGGTGGTATCCGTGAATTGCTGCTGATGCTGAGTTGCCGCTCGTGCTCGCTTGGGCTCCTAACCTCGACTGCTGGGGTATCCGTGAGTTGCTGCTGATGCTGAGTTGCCCCTGAGGCTGGGTTGCCGGTGGTGCTGGGTTGCGCTCCTGACGCCGAATTGCTGACTGGCGTCGGTGAAAGTGCCGCTGTTGCTGCTTCCACGTCGAACAATCCGCCTTCGTTCGACCATTTTGGCAGCCGCTTTCGTTCGGCCATTTTGACTGCAGCGCCGTTGTTGGGTTCCGCTTCTCAGCTTTGATCTGCGAGGTTACGACCATTGCCGGCTCATAACGCAGCTGCCGCCGATGCCGAACGCCAACGGTGCGGCGAATCGAGTGCCATTCTACACATTGAGCGTATCATTGTCAAGTATGCCCTACACCCTAGTAAGGCTATTATATTCTTGTATTTACTGTTATGTGCGGCGTGAAGTGAGTTGCGTGCTGAAACCTCACACTGGATCACGGCGACTGCGGCATTTCTTCCCCCACGGGAACGCACTTCAGTGAACCCGTGCTTCTGGTGGATTGACGCTGCGCCACCTGTCTCGATTGGATTGCTGCCGCGAACGGATTTTCAGCCTGACTAACGCCGCGGGCCACCGTGGGGAACGCCGCAAAGATGGCGAGTGGCCGATGGCGAGGAAATCATCCCTCGAGCGGCGATTCCGTGCAAAGAAGCGGCAGGCGCGACGCGCCCGTCTGAGCGAACCATCACTGAGGACCCGGCATCTGAGTGATTTTCAGTCACACTTTTGATCACACTGGGGCGCCGATGACCGTTCATTCTGATTGTCTTCGCGATACAATGACGCCTGTCTTCCATGCATCCTGTTTGATACCCGAATGACGCAAGGAGCGCACTCTTGACTCGTCTTACCCTTGCCACACCGTTTCGTTTGGCTCGCGTGTGCTGTCGATCGGTCGGAAGCCAACTCGCGGCAACCGCCTTGGCGGTCGCATTCGCGGCGGCAAGCTTTGCGATCACAGCGCAAGCCCAGAACAAAGCCAAAACCCACGCTTCGATCCGGAACGCTCGGCTCACACGGTCCACTGAATCACTGCCCGCGCCGGTGAAGGCCTACGGATCGAGCAGCGCGCCCATCAAATTGGAAGTCTTCACCGACTACGAATGCCCGGTGTGTCGAGCCCTTTATCAACAAACGTTGCGACCGCTGATCGCGGATTACGTCGCATCCGGGAAAGTCTATCTGGTGCACCACGATTACCCGCTCGACAACCCCGAGCATAAGTATTCGGCTCAAGCGGCGCGCTGGGCGAATGTGGCGGCGCAATTTGGCCAATTCGAGTCGGTCGAAGCGGCTCTCTACGAAAATCAAGCGTCCTGGCATGCAGACGGCGATATCGCGAAGTACATCTCCGGCGCGATGTCGACTTCTGAGTTTCAGCGAGTCGCGAAGGTGATGGCCGGGTGTGAAGCTCCCGGACCCAAAGGGCATACGGGCGGGTTTGTGGCGCCGCCGCATCCGTGCGCGATTGACACCTACATCGAGAAGGACATTGCCCTGGGCAATCAGGTGCCGGTAATGGCTACGCCGACATACGTGATCACCTTCAAGGGCCAGAGGCTGCCTCCGGGAACCGGTTTCGTTTCGTGGCCTGTGTTAAAACAGTTCTTTGACAATCTTTTGAGGCAGTAAGTTGATCGACTGACGGAGTCGAGCAAGCAAGAATCGGAGGACGGAAAATTGAGCAACCGCAGCGGCAAGGAAAAACAGGGTCGGAGCGCACAGTTGACACTGCTGCTTTGCTGCGTTTCGCTGGCACTGTTGATCGTCGCCGGCGTTCGCGTTAACGCCGCTTCTTCTGCCGGGCAGCACCATCTTCACCCTGTGCGCTATACAGGTTACGTTCGCGCGGCAGAGCTTCCCGCGCCGATCAAGGCGTATGGCTCCAGCGGCGCACCCATCAAGATGGAGGTGTTCACGGATTACGAGTGCCCGATGTGCCGCAATCTCTTCGAGCAAACGCTGCGGCCGCTGATCGCCAACTACGTAGCATCGGGGAAGGTCTATCTGGTCCATCACGATTACCCGCTCGATCTGGCGGAGCACAAATACTCCGCACAGGCCGCACGATGGGCAAACATCGCCGCGCAGTTCGGCCAATTCGAAGCCGCCGAGCAGGCGCTTTATGACAATCAGGCGGCATGGGGTGCGGATGGGAACATCGCGAAATACATGGCCGCGGTAATGCCCAGCGTGGATTTCAACCGCATCGAGAAGGTGGCCGCAACGTGCGAGCCTCCGGGGCCGAAGGGCCGGCCGGGAGAAGTGATGATGCCGCCGCATTCGTGCGAGCCGGACGCGTATATCGAGCAGGACATTCAGATGGGAAACGCGGTGCCCGTCAACGGCACGCCGACTTACGTGATTACCTACAAAGGGCAGAAGCTGCCGGCGGGGTCCGGATTTGTTTCGTGGCCGGTGCTGAAGCAGTTTTTCGACAATCTTCTCCGACAGTAGTTTGGTTTCGGGGTTCCAAAATTGGGAGCTCTTTTTGCTTGCGGCCTCGACCCCGTATCCGGACGAGAAGACGTGACGACTTTTGTTTTGCGGCCTCCCGTATCTCTTGAATATTGCGAGGCGAACTGGCGAGGAATGGTCACCTCGCTAACCATGGGGCTGCAGCACCGGAGAATGCCAGAGCAGACCCCTAACCCCCGGGCCCGACAAAAAGCGTCCGAGCTGGGATTCAGGATGACAATCCGCATTTTTTTTGCACGTGGGCTATAAGGCGATGAACAATCGTTAGCCACGATGAAGACCCAAACCAGCACGGGACGAATTCTGCTGATCATAGGGCGGCTGGCGCTTGCTGCGCTGTTCATTTATGCCGCGTATGCAAAGATGAAGCCGCAGATGAATACGGGCTGGTCGGCCGGCTCCGTGCGCGTTTCGCTTTCGATGTTCGCGATGGAAGTTGATTCGTTTCAGATGCTTCCGCCGTGGGCGGTAAATTTCGTGGCGCACGCACTGCCGCCATTCGAGCTTTTCCTGGGCCTCTGGCTCCTTACAGGCATTGTTCTGCGTTATTCGTCTCTGATTACGACGCTTCTGCTGGCGGGATTTTTCGGTGTCCTGATCCACGCCTACGCACTTGGCCAGGAGATCAGCTGCGGCTGTTTCGGTCCCGGCGAACATATTGGCCCAGAACGGCTCCTGATCGAAGGCTGCTTTTTAGCGGTTGCGCTGGCGGTGACGATTGGAGCGTTTGTCTCGCATCGCTGGCGGTTGGCGTCGTTTCCTGAACGTTCCGCTGTTCAGTCCCGCTGACTTGCTGGTGTGGTTGTCATCGACTGGCCCCAGTTCGCGACTTTAACTGAGTTGATCCGTTAGCGTCGCCAGAAGAACGCCAGCGCCGTCAGAAACACCACCAGCAGAATCCAAAATAATAGCCCCTTCCAGAAAATTTCCGCGCGAGTGCGCCGCCTCACACACTGCAAGTCCTGCTTTTCCTTTTCCGCATCCGTCGGGGCTGGCGCTGCGTTGCGGAGAGTCTCCAAGGAAGTGGCGGCTCGTCGCGCGATGCGCTCGAAATCGGGATTCTCGCGGAAATAGTCCTCGACCAGATGTTTTGTGTCGTCGCTCGCTTCGCCAGAAAAATATACGGGGAGCAAATCTGTAATCACGTCGCGTGTCACGTTCATAGCTTTTCTCCGGAACCACTCAATTTCTCAATCGCTGGGTTGCGGACTTCCATCAGCTTGACCCTGGCTCGGTGCAATTTCACTTTGGCTGTGGTCACAGTAATTTGCAGCGCGTCGGCGATTTCCTCGTAGGGCATGTCGTCGAGTGCCCGCATGAGTAGCGCCGCTCGATCAATCTCCGGCAGTTCCTGCAATGCCGCGAGAACGCTGGCCAGTTCCTGCTTCTGCTCCAAATGCGCGTGGACACTTATTCTTGTGTCGAGCCGTTCTTCATCGAGCGGCGCGCGACGCCAGCCCCGACGTAGCTGATCGCGATACGCGTTCCGGGCAATCGTAAACAGGTAGCTTTTCACGGTAAGCTCGCGAATGCGGCCGTGTGCCAGCCACACGCGTACGAACGTGTCAGACGTGATGTCGTCCGCCAGCGTCGGGTCGCCGGAAAGGAATAACGCGAACCGCCGCACCGACGGTGCGTACTTCTCGTATAAGCTCTGGAAATCCATCGCCCGCGATTGTCGCAAGGGTTACGCGCGAACCCGCTGAAGGTTACACCGGGTCGTCATGTGGAGGGATTCTTACAACCGCGCTCTACCGCGGGCGGCCCGCGGCGGCGGGCAGGCCCGTCTTTCCACCAAAGACCCACCGTTCGCAGACGGCGCGAACAGTGGGGCACCCCCTCCTGTCGAGTTGTCGGCGTGAGATGGAGCATCGCGGACGCCTTGCGGCAGGCAGGTCGTGCCCTGAGACGAACCCGGAAGGAGAGATTCCTCGCTCGGGAGCAAAACACGAAGAGAGTTCGTTCGCGCGGACTTCGCACTCAGGATGACAACTGGGTGCGAGGGGCGGTGGGCGAAGCGCTCGTGCGCTGACAACGACGTCGCTGCTATGCGGCGGAGAATTCCAGGATGGAAAACGCGCTCATGGTTGGCACGATGTGGTCGAGTCGAAGGCCGGACCTCGCGGCTAATTCCGCATATTCCTGCTGAGTGCGCTCCATGCCGCCGGGGATTGTCATCATTACGATGTCGAGTTCCTTCGAGAGATGCGGGCCGGGCGTAGGCGGGACAACGGACTCGAAAATCAGCACTCGAGCGTGAGACGGCATGGCACGGCGGATGCCGGAGAGGATTTTGACGGATTCGGCGTCGGGCCAGTCGTGGATGATATTCATCAGCAGGTAGGCGTCGGCATGGGGCATCGCGTCGGCAAAGAAATTGCCGGCGACTGTGGCGAGCCTCTCCCCTTTTTCAGCGGTGACTCCTGCGATCACGTGTGGCTGATCGAAGAGAATGCCCTGCGTCTTTGGCGAACTCTTCAGGATGGCGCGCAGCAGATGGCCGCGTCCGCCGGCTACGTCAGCAATAGTGGCGAATTGCGAGAAGTCGTACGCGGGCACTATGGCTGCGATGTCGCGATGCGCCTTCGAAGTCATGGCCGAATCGAAAAGACGGCTTACCTCCGGATGAGCGGCCAGATATCCGAAGGCGCCCTCGGGATGCTGTTTTACAAACGCAGATTTGCCAGTGCGCAGGGAATAATCCAGATCGCCGAAGGCGTTCCAGAACTCGGGCACGCCCATCATGCGCACGTAGTCCCGCAAAGAGCCAGGATGGTCGGAACGAAGGAAGCGCGACGCCTCGGTGTGGCGCCAGGCTCCGTCGTTCCATTCGAAAATTCCGAGGGAAGCGAGCAGACGCATGACGCGATAGAGCGCCTGCGGCTGAGTGCCACTGCCTTTTGCGAGGGCATCGGTGGATTGCGGCTGATCGCCGATGAGATCGGCAATGCCCAGCTCGGCGACGACGTGGAGGCAACGCGACGTCCAACACGCAGAGGTGAGCTGCATGAGGTGAACGTTCGCGGCGCTGGGCGCGGAAGCAGGCAAAGCACTGGCGGTGGTCATAGGAAGTCACCTCGCAAAGAATAAGGGAAATCGGTTGGCGGGAGTATAGCGCAAGTCACCCGTAGGGCCATTCCAGGAAAAGTACGGTTTGCGATTTTGCGTGGTGGTACACTTGCGGCCGGGAAGAGGCGTTTGTATAAAATATCCGATGTCTCGTGAGGTCTGCTCATGCCTGAAGCCGGAGTCATGTCGAAAGTGAACGTCTGCGGAACGCTGCTGGTAGCCGTGGTTCTTGCGTGCGTCCCTGCGCAGCTATCGGCGCGAAGTATGGCGACGCAAACGCAAACGTCACAGACGCAAGCGCAGCAGCAAGGCTCGCAACAGCAAGCGCAGCGGCAGCGGCGAGCCTATCAGCGGCGGCAACCCGGCGAGCCGCCGACGCCCGCGGAACTCTTGCGGGCCGAGTACGGTCCGTACCGGGCGAACAATCACCTGCTCTTCTATCATCTGGATATTCGCGTCGATCCGGTGAAGAAGTGGGTGAGCGGCAAAAACACCGTTCGTTTCAAGATGCTGAAGGACGGCAATCGCATTCAGCTGGACCTGGTGCCAACGATGAACGTCGACAAAATCGTGATGGGCGCCACCCAGCTGAAATACGATCGCAAGTACGGCGCGGTGTTCATTGATTTCCCCGAAATGCTGCACGCGGGGCGCACCTATTCGATCGACTTCTATTACTCAGGCCGACCGGGGACGCAGGGCCGCTTCGGCGGGTTCACGTTGGGCCAGGACCCCAGCGGCAATCCTTGGATTTACACCGCGTGCGAAGGCATCGGCGCGTACATCTGGTGGCCGAATAAGGAGCAGTGGAAGGATCGCGTGCAGTCGATGGAGATCAGCGTCGCGATTCCGAATGATCTGGTGGACGTTTCGAACGGCAAGTTCATGGGCAAGACCGATCTGGGCGACGGCTACACTCGCTGGGACTGGTTCGTTCACTACCCGATCAGCAATTACGATGTGTCGCTGAACATCGGAAAGTACGTTCACTTCTCCGATCATCTGGGCAGCTTGCCGATGGATTTCTACGTTCTGCCGCAGGATTTGGACAAAGCTAAAGTGCAGTTCGCCCAGGCGAAAGGCATGCTTGAGGCGTATCAACATTATTTCGGCGAGTATCCGTTCAAGAAGGACGGCTACAAGCTGGTGGAAGTGCCGTACTCGGGGATGGAGCATCAGAGCGCGGTCACCTACGGGAATCTGTTCAAGAACGGATATCTGGGACGCGATTGGACTGGCGTCGGCATCAGCCCGAAATTCGACTTCATCATCATTCATGAAAGCGCGCACGAGTGGTTCGGCAATGCCATCAACGCGCAAGACGTGTCGGATATGTGGATCCACGAAGCGTGGGCTACGTATCTGGAAGGGCTGTATGTCGAATATCGCTGGGGCAAAGCCGACGGGATCAAATACCTGAACGGCTACAAACCGAAAATACGCAACGAGCGGCCGATCGTCGGCAAGCGCGGCGTTCTCGATTCCCCGCCAGAAGATCAGTACTTCAAGGGCGCACTGTTCATCAACACGCTGCGCAGCGTTGTGAACAATGACCAGAAATGGTTCGCGCTGCTGCACAGTTTCTTCCAGCATTTCAAATATCATTCGATCATGACGGAAGACGTGCAGGCGTACTTCAATCAGCACACGGGCATGAACCTTACGCCCATCTTCGATCAATACCTGCGGCGAACGGCCATCCCTGCGCTCGAACTCAAGTTCGACGCGTCAAACGGCAGCGTGCAGTATCGTTGGAAAGCAGACGAGACGGATTTCGCCATGCCGGTTCGCGTGGGCAGTTCGGGCACGCCCGAAGCTCAGTGGGAAATCATTCATCCAACCACAGAATGGCAGACGATGAAGACGCCGCTGACTCAGGATCAATTCGAGGTGGCGACGGACTTGTACTACGTGAATGTGACGAAGGAGTAGTTTCGCGCCCGCAGCGGCCGAAAAGACCCACGCTCAAACAACGAGCATGGGGCACCCTCAAAACACACTCGCGAGTGAAGCGTGTGATGTATCATTCGCGCGTGCTTGCTGAAACGAAGCCTGCGGGAAGATGAGCCATCCGTCAAAAAAGACGGTGCGCGTGGCTGTGTCTGTCTCTGCGATCCTCGTGATCCTGGTGGCACGCTGTGGCGTCGTCGCCGGCGCGCAGAAAACCTTGAAACGCACGGCGAATCAAGGCGGTGACGGGAGCATCCTCCGGAGCCGGACGAATTTAGTGCGGGTGCGCGTGGTGGTGAGGGACGCAAAGGGGAATGCCGTCAGCGGACTCACGCGGAGCGATTTCCGACTGTTCGACGATAAGAAGCCACGGACGATTTCGTATTTTTTGGCTGAAGCCCCTCCACCCTCACCTGCGATTGCCGAAGCCAAGCCGTCTAGCGGAGCCGCGAAAAACCTGCCCGCGGCAGCCGCTCCGCCGCACCGTTTCACCGCCCTTTTCTTCGATGACTACCACATTCAAGCCGGCGATCTGATTCAGATTCGCGAGGCTGCGAAGCGCTATCTGGGAAGAAGCCTGGATTCGGGGGAACGCGTAGCCATATCCAGCGCGTCGGGAAATGTCCGAGTCGGGTTGACGAACGACCGTGACAAGCTCGAGCAAGGGTTGTCTCGGGTCGTACTGGCGCCCCGTTTCGCACCGCTCTCGCTCTGCCCGCAGTTCCCAATTTATCTCGCCCAACGGGTCGAAGATATGGATCCGGAGGCATTGGCGACGGCGGAGGCGATGGAGGTTCCCTGCAAGTGCCCATCCGGCCGCTGCTCGAAGACTGTGCTGGAGGAATTTGCACGTGGGGACGCCAAGGCAATCCTACGCTACAACGATCAGGGCGCCGCAGTTACCATCGGAGCCCTCGAAGATCTGGTGCAGCAGATGGCCAAGACTCCGGGGGGCGACCGGACAATTGCCCTTGTATCCGACGGCTTCATAAATGAGGATCTCAGGTACGAGTTAGGCGTGCTGATCGATCACGCGCTGCGCGTGAACGTTGTAATAAATGCCTTGGACACCAGAGGGCTGTATGTTGATCCTGTTGCCTCGTCCTTCAGCGGCTTGGATGAATACGCACACCAAGGCATGAGGAGAAGCTCGGACGTGTTGTTAGAAGCCGCGGAAGGCACCGGTGGAATTTTTGTCCAGAATACGAATGATATGGAAAGCGGATTAACTCGAATCGGCGCGCTGCATACTGCCTCCTACGTGCTCGGCTTTGCCCCACAGAACGTGAAGCTCAATGGACAGTTCCACACGTTGAAGGTGAAGCTTGCGAATTCCGATGGCTACACGGTGCAGGCGCGACGCGGATATTTCGCTCCGAAGAAAGCGGAAGACTTTGCCAAGGCTGAAAAGGACGAGTTGGAATCGGCGGTTTTTTCCGCGGACGATCTAAACGCGCTGCCGGTGCGGTTTAGCAGCACGATTGCGAAGGTGAATCCTCAGACGAGTAAGTTGAGCGTGACAGCCGACGTGGACATAGACGTGTTGCGGTTCCGCGAGGCAGACAGCCGGAATCTCGACCAGATAACGTTTATGCTGGCGCTGTTCGATGGCGACGGAAACTACGTTAGCGGCGAGAAGAAGACGGTGAACATGCGCCTCTCCGGCGCGACGCTCAGGCGATTGAAGAACACCGGAGCAAGCCTAACAGCGACGGTGACCGTGAAGTCGGGCAGCTACCTGGTTCGCGGAGTGCTGCTGGACGCCAATTCGCAGCGACTCGGCTCCGGGACCGAGAACATAACGGTTCCGTAGAAAGCTCTTCGGGCAGGCTGGCCGGGCCGTCGGTTTTTGGGGCGTCGCTTCGCGCGAAAGACCCCATGCTCACACACCGAGCGGTGGGGCGCCCTCAAAACATAGTCGCGAGTGAGGTGGCGCGATGTATTATCCGCCGATGCTCGCCACGATCATCATTGAAGGGCCACGCGCCGAGAGAAGGACATAGCGGTCTTGGAGCAAATGCGCCTCAAGACACTGCAGAATCGCGGCGGCACGACCGAAATGCGGATATTTCTGATACCGGTCCTGCTCGGCACCATGTTGCTGTCCTGTATCGGCTGTGGAGAGCCTGTGACCTGGTCGAGCGAATCGCGCTCCCCGGACGGCAGGTGGATCGCGAAGGCACAGACGATCGTATACAGCGGTTTTGGAACAGGAACAGTTGAAACAACGGTCGAAATAAAACGGTCTAATGGCTCCGGATCGGCTGAACAGGTGTTGGGCTTTGCCCAAGCCGGTTCTGACATGGACTTGAAGATGCGGTGGGACAGCCCGTCACATCTTGTGGTGAGATATAAGGCAAATCCGGCTTTGCTGTATTTCGAGGTAGTCAAGACATCCGGTGTGACGATCTCTGTCCAAAATGTCTCAGCCAACCCCCAGCAGGAGTTTCGACCTTCAGCTCAGCCGTAACTACTCGGATTTGAAGCTCTGAATTGTAGGTCCCACCGATTTCTTGTTCTTTCTGGCGGTACTATCCCGACTCTCGTGAATTCGGACTATACTTCCTGAACCCGCCCGCTGAATCCCGTACTGCTCAGAAAGAAAACGCTGATGTGGATATGGCTTAAGAAAAAGCAAGCCGAGATGCGCAGGGCTTTCGAACCAGGACTAAACCCTGCGAACGCGCAAATGCATACAGCTTGTCGGCTCGGACGTGGACGCTACTAATTCGGACATAGGACGGACGAGCCCGGACGGAGGAGAACATGGCCAAGCAGCAGGATCGTGTCGAATTGAAGGGTAGCACTCGCGCGGCCTTGCCGGGCGCGCAGGATGTAGGGCCGGCGGATCCAAACGAGCAGATCGACGTGACGGTTTACGTGCGTCCGCCCAGCACGAAGACTCCTTCTGCTGATGAGATCGGCGCGACGCCCATTTCTGAACGCGAGTACCTGACGCGCGAGCAGTTTGCGCGAACGCATTCCGCAAGCGAGCAGGACATTGCCAAGGTTCGCGCGTTTGCCGCCGACCATGGACTCCAGGTGACGAGCGTAAACGCAGCGGCGCGGCAAGTGAAACTTCGCGGCACGGTGGGAGGTTTCGCAGCCGCCTTCGGAACCACCATGCGCCACTGCAAGCACAGCTCCGGCACGTTCCGCGTTCGCACGGGAAACCTGACAGCGCCGAGCGACGTGGCACCCGTCATTGAAGCGGTACTTGGACTGGACAACCGTCCGCAGGCCAAGGCGCACTTTCGTTTGCGCAAGGCGCGGCCAATCGAACAGGCGCAAGCCGCTGCGGTCTCCTATTCGCCCGTGCAAGTGGCGCAAGGGTACGATTTTCCGGCGAACGTCGATGGCTCCGGCCAGTGCATCGGCATCATCGAACTCGGGGGCGGCTACAACACCGCCGATCTGAATTCGTTCTTCGGCAACCTGGGAATTACGCCGCCGCAGGTGACTTCTGTTTCCGTCGATGGGGCGAGCAATTCGCCGACGGGCGATCCCAGCGGCGCTGACGGCGAAGTCGAACTCGACATCGAAGTCGCCGGTTCCATCGCGCAAGGAGCGCAGATCGCCGTCTATTTCGCTCCGAACACGGACCAGGGATTCATCGACGCGATTGCGAGCGCGGTACACGACACGACGCGAAAGCCGTCGATCATTTCCATCAGCTGGGGCGGCCCGGAAAATTCGTGGACGGCGCAATCGCGCAATGCTCTGAACTCCGCGTGCCAGGATGCTGCCACGATGGGCGTGACGGTGTTGGCCGCGTCGGGTGATGACGGCGCCGACGATGGAACCAGCAGCCCGGTGGTGGATTTCCCCGCGTCGAGTCCTTACGTGATCGGCTGTGGGGGCACGAAGCTGGCGCTTTCGGGAGGATCGATCAAGAGCGAGCAGGCATGGAACGAACTTTCGGCGAATGAAGGCGCGACCGGCGGAGGCGTGAGCGAAGTGTTCGCGTTGCCGAGCTATCAGCAGTCCGCAAGCGTGCCCGCCGCGCCAAACGGATTTGCGGGGCGCGGTGTGCCTGATGTGGCCGGAGATGCCGATCCCGAGTCGGGATACAACGTGGTAGTCGACGGCCAGCAAACGGTCATCGGCGGGACGAGCGCCGTTGCGCCGCTTTGGGCTGGGCTGCTTGCGCGGATCAATCAGGCATTGGGGAAGAACGTCGGCTACGTGAATCCCCTGCTCTATGCGGCGAACGCCGAGGAGACGTTCCGCGACATCACGTCGGGAAGCAATGGCGATTATTCGGCGGGGCCGGGATGGGACGCGTGCACGGGATTAGGCAGCCCCGATGGATCGGCGCTGCTGTCGGCGCTAAGTTCCTAGGACATTATTTGAGACAGGCACCACGCTCACAAACCAAGCATGGTGCACCCTAAACGTACTCTCGCGCAAGGGGCTAGGTCCTATTGTGCCGCACAAGGTGGGATGCGAGTCACCGGAGGGTCGTCCACCCACGAATTCCCTGGCCGTGATCTGCCCTTAAATCACCGGCAAAGTTAACTGTTAGTACGAGTCGGATTTCAGATACGGTGGCACTGCCTACCGTGTTCAGGCATTCTGGCTATCGATACTTGTCACCCATTACTTCTCAGTTGGAGACAAACGCTATGAGAAAAACGAGCATCGGTGCAGCGATTGCGCTCATTCTCGCGCTGGCATCCCCGGCATGGTCGCAAGTAGCGAACGCCAAGTCTGCGCGGTATTCAACCGCTTTCATGGGACACAACCTTGGGGAGACAGTTGAACAGTGGTTTCGCGCTAGCGACGAGCCAAAAAGGTGCGCGGAGTGGAATATGCGCAAGGCCAACAACGTACAGTTTTGCAAAGCAGCATACGCAATCTCACAAGGCGGTTCAGGATACCTCAACACCAGACATCCAGGCGGCAGCGTGTTAGCCAGAGACCGCTGGGTTTTCGATCACGGTACTCTTGCCGCTCTGGTCGCGAATGCTCTTCCCTATGAGAAGACCCTCGCGCAAGTTCGAGAGCGATATGGGCGCGAGACGAATGACCGGACGATCATGGTAGTTCACGTCTTTGGTCCGAGCTATCCGGTTGCTGGAAACGAGTGGACGATGCAAGACGGAACGGTCATTGTCCTAGCTGAGGACCGGACTGCGATTCATCACGCCAAGCTACTAATCAGTTCGCGCGGTTTTATCCGCAAGCAGGTAGACGCAAGCAACCCGTTTTGATACAGCTTGCTGTTTTCTTCAGCTCGAACACGAACATCCAATCGAGATCACGAGACGCCGAAGCCTTTGTGGCTCCCAAGCAGCATTTGCCTCAAGGGCGACGGCTCGCTACTCGCCGGGAGGGGAGACAGGGGCGGGCTCGGTGATACGGCCTTTGCCGGTGAGCGCGGCGATGATTTCCTTGCCGTGGAAGCGACCGTTCTCGATGAAGATGTCGGACGTCTGGAGTCCGCCGACGACGACTCCCGCGACGTGAATGCCGGGAACATTCGTTTCGAGCGAATCGGGATTGACCTGTGGACGCCTTGTGACGGGATCGAGGTGAATCCCCTGTTGCATGAGGAACGTGAAATCAGGGTGATAGCCGGTCATGGCAAAGACCTGCGCGGCAGGTAGGATTTTTTCTGCGGAGCGACCAGCGTCGCTAGCCTCAGGGGCTAAAGCCCGCATTGATGTGCCGCCCTGCATGTCGGAGCTGAAGCTCCGCCCCCCGAAACGCCCGCCGCTTTCGGCCGGGGCTAAAGCCCCCTGGTTAGTGCCTGCTTCTTTCGGGGGCCTAAAGGTCCCCGCTTCCACCTGTTCGCCAGGGCGTGTCCCGCCGCGGCGGGCAGGCTCAGACCCGCCCCTACGAAATTCATCGGCATCAGATTGCGACGACACCCCCGTACGAGATTGAACGTCGGCTTGCGAGGCCTCACCCCTTTGAGCAAGGTCAGCATTCGCACCTGTTGTGGTCACAGGAACGACGTAGACGCGGCCGGGCTCGAAGCGGGTGACGCAATGATTGAATAGCGCCTTGATTTCTCCGGCGCGAATGCGGTTCTCGATGTCGGGCTTGACCCAATACTTCAGCTTCTCGCCGACAGCCGACCCGCGATGAACCAGCGTAACGTGCGCGCCCGCGCGGAAAAGTTCGAGCGCAGCTTCGGCAGCGGAATTCCTGGCGCCAATCACCACCACGTCCTGTTCCCAATACGGATGAGGATCGGTGAAGTAGTGCGAGACGAACGGAAGATCCTCGCCCGGAATGTCCATCCGATTCGGTAGATCGTAATAGCCGGTCGCGATGATGATTTTGCGTCCGTGATATTCGTGAGGACGGTCGTACGCGTCGGTTGTATGGACGACGAAGGCGCCATCGCGCCCGTCGATCTTGCTGACGCGCTCGTAAAGACGCGTCTCAAGCCCGTAATGTTCGGCGGCACGGCGATAGTATTTCAGGGCTTCAGGGCGCGAGGGTTTCGCGTCAGCCGTGGTCAACGGGAGGTCGCCGATTTCCATGCGTTCTGCGGTGGTGAAGAACTGCATGTTCATCGGATAGTGGTAGAGCGAATTGCAGAGACAGCCTTTGTCGATGACGACCGGGCGCAAGCCGGCGCGCTTGGCTTCAATGGCGCAGGCGAGGCCCGTGGGCCCGGCGCCGATGCAGATCACGTCGAATGAGTTCATGTCGATTAACCCAACAGAAAAAGACTCCACTGCCAGTATAAGGCGTATTCGATGCGCCGCGCGACTGGGGCGTCGCGGTTCATCGCGAAAATTCTTTTGGAACGCTGGAAGGCGGCGCGCGCGTTCGGTGTAGAATCGCGTTCGTTTGCAGCGATCGATTGCCGATGAAAAGCCACAGACCCGGGCCAGCGATTCAACTACCGTTTGCCTCAGCACTGTGCGCGCTTGCGATTCTGTTGGCGGTAACCTCACCGCCGTTCGCAAAAACGGCGGACGCGCAACGCCCGCGCCGCACTCGCAACGCGGACAAACGCACACGTCGCAGCGAACGAGAAAAAGCCGAACCAAGCGCGCCTGAGTTGAACAAGCAGGACTTGGAGGCGTTCCTCGACGGATTCATCCCCATGCAACTGCAACGCGACGACATTGCCGGCGCGGTGGTCTGCGTGGTGAAGGACGGCAAAGTCGTCCTCGAGAAAGGTTACGGCTTTGCCGATGCGGCGAGGCGCGCTCCGGTAACGCCCGACGCGACTCTGTTCAGGCCCGGCTCGATCTCGAAGACGTTCACGTGGACGGCCGTGATGCAGCTTCAGGAACAGGACAAGATCTACCTGCACCGCGACATTCAGTATTACCTGGACTTCAAGATTCGCCGGTGGTTTGGCGTGCCCATCACGATGAAGGATCTGATGACGCACACGCCCGGATTCGAAGAGTCGTACAAGGACCTGTTCGTGGCGAACGAGTCCGACGTGCGGCCGCTCGATCGATATCTGAAATCGCATTTGCCGCGGGAAATTTTTCCTCCCGGAACAACGCCGGCGTATTCCAACTATGGCGCGGCGCTAGCCGGATACATCGTTCAGCGGGTTTCGGGAATGCCGTTCGACGACTACATCGATCAAAACATTCTGCAGCCGCTTGGGATGGCACACACGACGTTTCGCCAGCCGCTGCCCGCGAATCTGGCGCCGCTTATGTCGCGGGGCTACGATCGCGCGTCCGGCAGGCCGAAAGGATTCGAATACGTGCAGGCCTGGCCGGCAGGCTCGGTGTCAACCACGGGCGACGACATGTCGCGCTGGATGATCACACAACTACAAGACGGCACATACGAAAAAACGGAGATCCTGAAACCCGAGACGGCCGAACTAATGCATTCGCGCGCGTGGACGAATATGCCCGGAATGAACGGCGGCGATTATGGATTTTACGAGATGTCGCGGAACGGCCGGCGGATCATAGGCCACGGTGGCGATACGCAGTGGTTCCACAGCCTGATGGCGTTGATGCTCGACGATCATGTGGGATTTTTCGTCTCGTATAACAGCGCGGGCAAGAACGATAGTTTGGGCCCTGAAGCGCTCTGGAAACATTTCCTCGACCGATATTTTCCCTACGAGCCTGCGCCCGCCACGCGAATTGCGAATTCGACGGCAGACATACGAAAGGTGGTGGGAACGTACTGGAGCAGCCGGCGGTCGCAGACGAACGTCGCCGCCGTTTCCGCTTTGTTCGATCAGCCGAAGGTGACGGCGAACTCTGACGGTACAATCAGCATGGATGGCGTGACGGATGCTGCCGGAAACAAATTGCACCTGGAAGAAATCGCGCCAATGCTGTTTCGCGATGTACACGGGCAAACGCAGATCGGATTCGTCAGAGGCATCAACGGAGGCGCACGGCTGGTGACGGACTTCCCTTTTCGAGTGGGGCAGCGCGTCCCACTGTGGAAACGCGCGGCGGCAAACCTTGCAATGGTTGAGTTTGCGGTGGCAATTTTCCTTCTGACGCTGATCTTCTGGCCCGTCGGCGCGATGTTGCGCCACCATTACGAAAAGCGGCTCGAACTCCCGGGTCACTACCGCTCTGTTCGAGGATGGATCCGAGCCGTTTGCGCGATCGATTTGATTTTCCTGGCGCTGTTCATCGAATGGGTGTCGAACGCTCAGAATAATCTAAACTTGCTCAGCTCGTCGTTCGATGCGCGACTGCACGCGCTGCAAGTTTTGGGTGCGGTCGGAGTCGCGGGAGCGGCGCTCGCTATCTACTACTGCATGTACTCCTGGACGAAGCCTTCGTTATGGGTGTGGGCACGCATCTGGAACACGCTGCTGCTGCTCGCGTGCGCGGCGTACGTCTTTTTCGTCGTAAATTGGCACATGCTGAATTTCCACTTGAACTACTGAAAGACAAGGCGAGTTTTCGTACTCGAAGCATCAGCGCGGGCGTTAGCGGGCCGATCTTCCGCAAGTTGCTACGATTTCTCGTTCTCGATCTGATCGAGATTGCAGGCTAACGGCGTCAGACATGACAAGTCGTCCGGACGCGAGCGCAATTCCGCGATTTGCATCGGCCCGTCCCATTCCGGATCGCAGACCAGTATCCGCAATAAGAGGGCGCCGTCCGGATCGTCCTCGCATCGAATGGCGACGGACTTCCACATCTCCTGCTTGTTCTTGCGTCGTATGCGCTGGCTGACGGAAACCGCAAAACCCGAAAAGCCGATGCCTGTCCTTTTCCACGGCAAAGCCTTCCAGGCGATTGCAAAATCAGCGCTGCAGACCTCCGCTGATCCGAGGGGCTCCTCGCCCGAGCGCTGCGGCTTCGCTCTTTTCCGAGAAGAAACAGGGGTGCCGCTGCCCGGAACGGGGACCGAAAGGCGTTTGCCCATTGAATCCCTCCTAGATATCTACAGACAATACATACGCTACAGACAGTATATCGACAATAGCGCTTGTAAGAAAAAATCTTTCATCGCACCATAAAGCCCGTGCCGAGAGTTCGAAATTCAGAACTAAACGTCCCTCTCAGCTTTCGCGTCCCCCTCTCGCAGATGGAAGAGATCGAGGAGGCAGTGCGCAAGGAAGCTCGACGCCATCGTACTGACTTGGTTGAGTTTGTCTGGCGTTGGGCGTGGGAACGATATAAGAAAGCCGGCTCACTGCGAGCCCTCCTTGACGGTGGCCGTGCGCGCCAATACTCGCGGCGCGTCTCCGAAGAACTGCAGGATCAGCTGTTCACCGCGCTCGAAACGATCGTTGAACGCGCTCCCTCGACCGTGATCGAAGATGTGGCAAACCTGCTTACCCAGCGCGCCGGTAAATACGGGGATTCAAAGTAACGCGCCGGTTAACACGCATTTGCAGTTCGTCCCTTCCTTCCCTACGTACAACCCTTCTCTGAAGCGTGGCCTCAAAGTCGAAATCCTGATGTTCTGATGACCGACCTTTGTCCCGCCAAGCCAACGCCCCTTGCATAAGGTGTAAAATCCGACCTGGACCGAGCCTAATGCACACAGCCAGTCCGCGCTTCTGGTTTGTTTCCACGGCGTTCTTAACAGCAGCCGTCTTAGTGGCCATTTCCCTGCCCGGTTTGATGGATGCGAAAACGGTCTGCCGCGTGGCCCAAGCTGCATCGAATAACCGAAATAGTACCCGTTATGGGAATGATAAGAAATTAAATTCTTCCGCGAACGGCGATCGAAACAAGGCAGCAGCACTACCCATTGGGCGCGTGATTTACGCCGAACTGGCTCAAACGATCGACGTGCGAAGGGCCAAGCGGGGCGAGCCGATTGCGGCGAAGGTCACGCTTGGAGTGCTGTCGCACGGGAAAGTGCTGGTAGCGGAGGGAGCCAAAATTACGGGGCACGTCACCGAAGTGAAGATACAGTCGGAAGATAATTCCGAATCCGTGCTGGGAATTGTATTCGACCGGGCCGATACGACTGATGGGAAGGAATTGCCGCTGAACCTGACGGTGCAAGCGATTGGAATAGGACAACTGAGGTCGTCGTCAGATGCAAAGCTCCAGGCCGAGACCCCGTACTCGGCAGTATCCGGACTGTCGATGGGCGCCGCGACGCGTGGTGACAGCCGATCTCAGCGTGACGACCTTCCCCCGGCAGAAACGAAACCGGCGCTCGACATCGGCAGCAAGGGCATGGTGGGTCTCAAGGGATTGAAACTAATCGAAGGAGTTGACGCGGCGAAAGGATCACTCGTCACGTCGGTGAGCAAGAACGTGAAGCTCGACAGCCGGTGGCAACTTGTCTTGCGCGTCATCGCGCCGAAGGCACCGGGCGGCAAAGCAGTCACGAAGAATTAGCGTGATTTCCGGCGCCGTCCAACTGCTGTGCCGCGCCAGCGAAGCAGGAAAGAGCAACATTCATGCGCGGTTGGCCCGCGCTCGCAAGAAGTCCCGCGCCAACGGTCGCTCGTGGCCGAACCGCATTGTCCACCGAACCGAAAACAAGGGGAAGTTCCACGACGGGCCTGCGTGATACGGCGTCACGCAACAGGCTCGTCGTGGCTTCCTGAATCTGGCTAGTTCTTAGCTGAAGCAGCTTGAGCCGTTTCAACTTGCGAGGCCTGAGCGTTTTGCCGGAATTGGGCCATCATTTTGCGAATGGCTTCGTTCGAGCCGGGGTTGCGCTTCTCGCGCCACGCCTCCAGCCGCCGACAATTTTCCTCGAGGTTAGCGAGGAACTTCGGGCTGCTGAACATGGCACGCCACGCAGGCAGAACGGGCTTGACCTGTTCTAAAACACCCCACTGCTCGCCTGTGTTCTCGAAGAAGAAATCTTCGTCGATCACGCCTCGATTGGCGATGCTGGCAACCATTTCCCAATAGCCGAGGACCATCCTCATGTTCGCGTTTTCACGGGTGCCGGGAGGACAGATGCGCATCACGTCCTCCACAGTCTTCGCGTTGAAATTGTTGCCAAACCAGTCCCGCGCTTCGCGCAGACGTGGCTCGCGCCGCTCTTCATAAAGGCGCAACAGCAAATTCACCTGCTCGTGGGTCACTTCGCTCATCATTGTTCTCCATTCGCTTGAAATTAAGGTTTACCTGATCCCCGGACTATTATCTGCACGAAATTCTTTTCGTTTTGCAGCCTCCCTTGGCCTTCTGAATCTGATCCGCGATTGGCATGGAACGGTTGCCTTACTAACATACCCTACGCCGATTGGGCTTTCTGCGCGAATAGGGGCGGCTCGTCGGCGCTTGGCCCCCAGCTTGCCGGGACGGCGACGTTGAGCATGCGCAGATAAACGCTGAATTGACCGCGATGCTGGTACCAATGGCTGAACATGACGTCGCGCACAAACTGTGCCCGCGGCTGAGCGAGCACTTCCCTTCCACCCGCAGTGAGGCGCCAGGTTTCGTTCATGGCGGCGTCATCGAATTTCGGCAAAAGACCGCGGACGGCGGCAATGCTCTCGTCGAACTTATCCAGGACCTCCTGACGGCCGGCGGGCTGTGGGAAGCGATTCGGGTCGCGAAAATCCGGGAGCTGCACGGGATTGTTCTGCACGACATGAATGATTCCACCTGGTACGGATGCAAGATGATAAGCAAGCTGGCCTGCGGTCATCGACTTCTCGTGGGGCTTCCACAAGAACTTGTCTTCGGGCAGGCGCTCGATGAACCTGCGCGTTATGGGGGCCTTTCGAAGCCTAACAATCCTGTGTGAACGTGGCGTTAACACCGATGGACGGCCGAAGCCAGCCGCGAATGGCGACAATCTGGCGTAAGCAAAGTCGCCTGACGCCAGCAAGATTCACTTGGCTCGGACGGACTCAGCCCGCTGGCGGACGCGGTTGTGAATGTGCGTCCAGCCGCCAGTCACGCCTTGACGATGATCGTCTTGAATCAGGCCAAGCGCAGTGTGGTGAAACTTGATCAACGTGCCGCCGTCTGCCTCGCTTAGGCGGTATTGGATGTTCGAAACCACTGGATAGGACATAAAAAGAGGTCCCATAATTTCGAGCAGAGTCGGGCGCTTGATGGCCTGCACGACGCCCCAGAAATGACCGTTGCCATTGCCCAGATCGCGGAACCAGCGGCCGCCGGGCCATGCTTCGATCTAGGCATCGGTTCCCCGTCGGGCTTATCTGCGCCCGGGCCCAGTTGTTCGAGCAGCGCGGCAAAGGTAACGTCGAGCGGAGCGCGAACGTGCACTTCCTGGATAATGTTCAAGGTCAAATTGTCGACTGCCGTTGCGGTGGAACTCATGTTTTCTCCTTCTCGATGCGCAGATTCGTATCCAGATTCAACTAAGCCTTCTCGGGTGGCTTGCCAGTGGTAGCCTCGGCTCGCTGTTTGACGCGAAGAAGCTGGTGTTGCCAGAAACGCTCGAAGGTTTTCGTCCATTCGTGCAACGGGCGAATCGCTTCGGCATTCGTTTGGTAGAGCACGCGCCTGCCATCGCGCCGCGCTCGGACGAGGCCGACATCGAGCAAGACGTGCAAGTGCTTCGAGACGGACGGTTGCGCTAATCCCAAGCTTGCCACGATGTCGCCGACCGGGCGTTCCTGCAGCGCGAGCAAGCTCAAGATGGCGCGCCGGCGTGGCTCGGCAACAGCGTTGAAAGCGTCGGAGGTGGTAGAAGCGCGGGGCACAGGCAGACAATACATTCCTATATAGGAATATGGCAAGAGTCTTTTTCGTGGGCCGAAGTATCGGCTGGGAGCAATGCGAAACGAAGAATGTAGACGATCCGGCCGCCAGTCTGTTAGCACGTCGCTGCACCTTTCGCCGCAGGCCCTGGCCCCCGGTTGTGCGCCCGAGGCAAAACATGCTTTGCGCGCCCGCGGCAATTGCGGGCGAACAACTTTGGGTCGCTATTCTGGCTGTTTCTGCGAATTAACGTGGTCGGATGGGTGGCTTTTGGCGCGGACTGTACGTTTGGATGATGGTTTTGCGGCCAGAGTCGATCCGATGGGCAGTTCTGCTTAGCCAAGCGATGATTCTGATCTGGATCGGCACGCGGTTGTGGCAGCGAGCAGCTGAAGCGGAGTGGTACAAGCAGTACGAGGTGTCGCTACATTTCTTGGCGCCGATGCCGCCTGTAGCTCCCTTACCCGTGTCCGCGGAAGAAGCCGTCGTACCAAGCTGATCACCTTCGTCTCACCTCTAGCGATGTCCGCTAAGCTCCACTCACTTTTTCGACGTAGCACGTTTGCCTCTTGAAGGTTTACGCTTCGGCCTACGGTTCAGCTTTGGGTTCGCACGTGTCAGGTGCTTCGGCGCGGCAAATTCCCATGCGGAGTTAATCGCACGGCGCAGCGTGGTCTTGTTAACCGCGCTGAGCTTGACGCTGGTTGCTCCTTGACGTCCCCATGCGCCGGCGCAAGGGCAAAAGGCGTTTGGCGCGGCATCCATGAACATCCGCTGCTCAAGCGGCGTCAGTTTCACCATGCCGGAGGACTTATCCGGATATCCGAGTGTGGCGAAGATTTTGCCCGCGACGCGGAAATCGGGGTGTCCCATGTGCTGCTTGGCTTCAATTTCGGCCAAGCCTAGCACGATTTGGCGAAATTCCTTTGGCGTAACGGGCATTCGGACTCCCTTCCCTGCTTACTGCGCCGCCGCTGATGCCCCGGCGGGAATGAGGCTAAGTGCGCTGGAACAATCCGCCAGTGCATGTCCTCACGACAGCTGAGAAGATCACTCGCCTTCGGGGCGCATCATCTTGGCGGCGGCTTTGGCGACGAAACGGCGCGGAGCGAGCCGCTCGGCCTCCATCATAAAACGGTTCATCGTGCCCGAAATGACCGTAGTCTTTCCTTTCGCCAGCCCCGCTAGGCCCGTTCTGGCGACCTTTTCGGCTGTTTCGGCCACTTTGAAGGCGCGGCTGGGCTGCTTCGCAACGCGCTGAAATTCTGTCGTGGTCGGTCCGGGACAGAGCGCGGATACATTCACGCCAAACGGCCGCAGCTCCTCAGCAATGCCTTCGGCAAAGATCAAGTCAAACGCCTTAGTGGCGGCATAGGCCGAATTGAACGGCACCGCCTGGAACGCGGCTGTTGACGCGACGATCATGATATCGCCATGACGGCGCTGGACCATGGGGGCGGCATATAGCCGTGTAAGGTGCACCACGGCGGAACAGTTCACCTGGACCATTTCGAGCAGGCGCGATTCGGGAATGTCTTGAATGTAACCGAAGGCGCCGAAGCCGGCATTATTGACCAGCAACTCGATCTCGACGCCCTTTTGGCTCGTATATGCGAAGATTTCTGCCGGCGTCTCAGACCGCGTCAAATCCGCAGTGAAGACCTCTGTTTGGATACTGTATTTTGTGGAAAGGTCGGATGCGAGCTTCTCGAGCCGGTCAGTGCGGCGCGCTGTGAGGACCAGGTGCGCTCCACCAATGGCAAGCAGTTCGGCGAGCGCCCAGCCGATTCCCGCGCTGGCCCCCGTGACTAAAGCCCATTTGTTGCGCCAGCGATCGGCGATGGAATTGGAAGCGTCAGGCACGAAATCCTCCATGCGTTCAAGAGCTGATGCCCTGCCGAAGGCACAGCTAATTGCAGATTCCCTCGCGGCAGCCGGCGAGCAGCGCACTCGTCAAGCGAATGACAGCATAACTCAGGAGTGTTCGGAAATGGAAAACTGGAGGCGAAGACGCCTCCGCACGATAGGGGGCTATACCCGGTGGTCGACGGGCGGATGCGCTTGCGGATGCGAACGAACGAAAACGGCGTCGCGGAGACGGACGCCCTGCTCCTTCATGCGGTCGAGCAGCTTGCGAGCCCACATGAATTCGGCAGCCAGGACGCCGAGGCCAAGCAGCATAACGAGCCATCCTGGGCCCGGAGTGAAGACCAGAACGGCGCCAAGCACCAATAGCGTGAACCCAAGAATGATCTTCATTATCCGCTTGGCTTGTTGCATGGTCTTAATCAGCATCGCGAAACCCCGTGGCCTGAACTCCCGCTTCGTCGCTGCCCGGTTGCTGGGCTACCTAACAGTTTGATGCGGTACTTACGAACGAGATTCTGTGTGCACGCCGAATTCCAATCGCAGCAATACTTGCGAACTTGCGAATAGCCGCTAATAATGGGCCTTCCGGACAGGTCGAGCCGGCGGCCAGTTTGTGTCGCTTTCCAATTCCGGGAAGTTTTTACCGAAGGCGGGAGAAAAGGGTCTCAAATGGACATTCGAAGCGTACGGATGGAGATTCCGAGCGACGCCAATTTGATTCTTGGACAGGCGCACTTCATAAAAACGGCGGAGGACCTCTACGAAGCTGTAGTGAACACGGTTCCAAGCGCGAAATTTGCTGTAGCATTCTGCGAAGCGTCGGGGCCGTGCCTTGTTCGCGTGGAGGCGAACGACGACGAACTACGACGCGCGGCGATTGCGAACGCGCAGGCCATCGGCGCCGGACACGCTTTCGTGGTGCTGGTCCGGCAGGCGTACCCGATCAACTTGCTGAGCCGGATCCGCGACTGTTTCGAGGTATGCTCCATCTACTGTGCCACCGCAAATCCAGTCGAAGTGGTCTTCGCCCAGACAGAGCAAGGCCGGGCGATTCTAGGCATAGTGGACGGCAGCGGCCCGAAAGGCGTCGAAACGGAGGAAGACGCGAAGAAACGGCGGCAATTCGTCCGGACGATTGGATATAAACTCTGAGCTACAAAATGTTCGCATTCGGCTGCTCGTCAGGCGGGAGCAGATAACGGGGAGGGACCAGATGATCGTCATCACAGGCGCAACAGGAAATACCGGCAGGCCGGCGGCGGAAGCCTTGCTGGCGAAAGGCGCTAAGATCCGCGCGATCGGGCGCGACGCAAAAAAACTCGAACCGCTGGTTGCGAGAGGCGCCGAGGCGTTCGTTGGCGACGTGCAGGATGCCGACGCCATGACGCGCGCGTTTCAGGGCGCGGATATTGTTTACCTGGTCGTCCCGCACGCGATCGAGCGCGACGATCTTCGCGATTATCAGGAGCGGATCTCTGACGCTTATGCGAAAGCCGTCGCTAGCGCTCGCGTGCCATACGCCGTGACGCTCAGCAGCATCGGAGCCCAGCACGCTTCAGGCACCGGCCCCATCGTCGGCCTGCACAACCTGGAGCAGAAGCTGAACAGCATTCCGGGTCTGAACGTCCTGCATCTGCGCCCCGCCTTTTTTATGGAAAATCTGCTGATGATCGTTCCGGCGATAAAATCCATGGGCTTTTTGCCGGGCGGCGAACCGGGAGACACGCTAGCGCCAATGATCGCCACGAAAGACATCGGCCACTACGCCGCTGAGCGCATCCACGCACGCGATTTTTCGGGAAGTTCAGTTCGAGAGCTGCTGGGGCCGCGTGACGTGACCATGAAAGAAGTGGCAAGCATAGTTGGCAAAGCAATTGGCAAGCCCAGCCTGCACTACATGCATGTTCCATTTATGCTGCTCCAACCGGCGCTCGTGCAGCTCGGCATGCCGAAAAGCTCGGCGGCGCTGGTTATCGAGATGTGGAAGGCCGGCAACGACGGCCTCGTCGCCGCAACGGAGCCTCGCACCCCGGAAAACACGACACCCACCACCATTGAACAATTTGTCGAGGAAGTATTCGTTCCGGCATACAACGCAAAATCAACGGCAGCGTGAACCCGGAGGCACCAGCCCCGGCATGGAGGAGAGATGGCAAAGAAACCCAGCTCGGCCGATGCTCAATTGGTTCTTCAGCTCTATGAACTGCGACGCGAACCGGAAATGCGGAAAGCACGCGATTGGTGGCTAGCCGATTTTGCGCCGCGAAATGCGGACGACTTCATGAAGGTAGCGTCGGCGCTAGGCACGCAGGAGAACAAGTGGTTGCGCCAGGTGGGCGGCTACTGGGGAATGGCGGCGGCACTGGTGTTGCAAGGCGCGCTGAGCAAGGAATTGTTTCTCCGCCCGGCCGTAAGCGGAGAGATGTTCTTCATCTTCGCGAAGGTGGCACCTTTCATTAAAGAGCTGCGCGAGAAGCTCGGCGATCCAGAGGTGTTCGGCGACATCGAAACGGTGATCACAAGCACGAAGTGGGGCCGCGACCGGCTCAAGTTTATAGAAAAGCGCGTCCAAGCCTTGCGCGAAAGAACGGAACAGAAACCCTGAGTTTTCCGCGCAAGAAGATTCGGCGGGGGTGGTTGCGAGCGCGACGTCGGCGTGGAAAACCGCCTTCACTGACCGGTTGTGCGATAGAAGAAGCCCTGTCCGTTCGCAGAATCAAGCACAAACAGGACGAGGTCCGTGTTGGACTGTACGTCCGGCTCTGCCGCAACATACAGATCGAAACCCTGACTGCGGATTCTCGGCAAGTCGAGACCGCCGGTCAGAAAATCTGGCCACCAAGACTCACCGGGACCGTCCAGATGTTTCACTCGCGCTGGTACTGTGTCTACGTGCGTGAGGTTCTTCTGCAAGCCCTGAGCATCAGATGGTGAAAACTCAAACGCACACCAAGTCCTCGGAGACTCAGGGTCATACACGATGTGGATTGCATGCGAGCTCGCCGGCAGGTAATCGGGTATCCAGCCGCGATCGATTTCGCCCGCGTTTTTCGCATCAACAAGCGAAGAATAGAAGGAGTCGCGACGGTTGCTACATGACTGAACGAGCGCGATTGCGGCGACGCATAATCCCGCCACCACGACTTGCATCCTAAATCGGCGCCTGCTACATCGAGTCATTGAATGCGATCTCAGCGGGTACCCAGGAACCTTTCTCCTTCGGGCAGGACGAGTCCCTACTATTCCCACTGCAACTCTTACATGCTCGGCTGCGCGGTTAAGTTGGAAGGCCGTTTTCGTCATAACCGATGATTTCGTCCGGGGAACGGTCATCCAACACCGGGGGAGATGCGCATCGGCGTGCGATCTCCTCGAGTTCGTCGGCCAGACGTCGTTTCCTGCGGTGCGGCCATGAGTGGGCGAGTCGTGCCGACACATCTCCGAATACAGGCCTGCCTCTGCGGACGCTTTTCTCTACTCGCATGGACGCCCTTTGCATAGCTTTACCGATACGGTATCTGTAGAGGGTGGCGCATTTGGCCCGAAGTTCAGCTTCGGCTCAAGAACCAGGACGATATCCCGGACCCAGGAGGACGTGTCCGTGCCGCGCGCCGGTCATTTTGCCGCCGTCGATCACCGGGACGCCGTTTACAAGCACGTACTTCATGCCAACTGAAAATTGGTTTGGATTGGCGTACGTCGCTACGTCGTGAATGGTCGCCGGATCGAACACCACCACATCGGCCCACATTCCCTTCTTTAGGACGCCGCGGTCAACCAGATGCTCCCGCTGGGCGGGTAGTGCCGTGAATTTGCGGATCGCGTCTGGTAGAGTCAACAGGTGCTGCTCGCGGACATACTTTGCGAGGATGCGCGGAAACGTCCCATAGGCCCGCGGGTGCGGATGGTCCTGGCCGAGGATTCCCCACGGCGAAGTTCCCTGATAGTCGTTATCGACGGAGACCCACGGCTGCTTGAGCACGAGTTCCACATCCGATTCCTTCATTCCGAACACGGAAATCTGCGTGTTTGCGTTATCGGCCAGCAGGATCGCGAAAATCGTATCGATCGGATCACTGTGCGGCGGCAGCCCGAGCGCCTGACTTCCCTGCTCGGCGATTTCCGAAATGCGTTTTCCTTCGAGCGAGATCAGCTTCGCATTTAGCACAGTGCTGATCAGGATTCCCTGTGGCCCTTCGACTTCCTGCCACGGGTTGTCCCAGGACGTGGTCCGCGTCTGCATGTCTTTGCGGATGCGGGCACGGTCCGCCGAGTTTTTCAGGCGAGCAAGTAATTTCGCGTCGCCGCCGTCATGCGCCCAAGGCGGAATGAACGAAGCAAGGTCGTTGTTCCAGGCCGTGTAGGCATATGTATCCGCTTCAATGTCCAGCCCGGACGCGCGCGCGGTGTCGATAAACTTGATGATCTCCGGCGCGCGGCCCCAGTTGTGGAAACCTGCCGCCTTCAGGTGAAAGATTTCGGCGGCCGTGTGCCCTTCGCGGGCGATCCGCGCCACTTCCGCCAGAGCGTCCATCACCGCGTCGCTCTCGCTGCGCATGTGCGTGGCGTATATCCCGCCGTATTTGGCGCTTTCAGCGGCGAGCGCGATCAGTTCGTCCGTTTTGGCATACGGCGCCGGCGGATATTCGAGGGCGGTTGAAAGTCCGAGCGCGCCCTGCTGCATCGCCTGATCAACCAGCGACTTCATCCGATCGAGTTCGGCCGGCGTGGGACCGCGGTCAACCGTTCCAATTACGACCCTGCGGACCTGCGTCGCGCCCACGTACGTGCCCAGGTTGATGCCGATTCCCTGTTTGCGCAGCCGCGCGAAATATTGCGTGAATGTGCGCCAGTCGGGCGTGATGCCATAGTGTTTGTACTGGGCGGCATTCTCCGCAATGGTGGCGTCGGTTTGCGGAGCGACCGTGTTTCCTTCGCCGGTAATCTCCGTCGTGATGCCCTGATAGATCTTCGATGGAACACGCGGATCGACCAGAATCGTCAGTTCCGACTGGCCAAGCATGTCGATGAATCCCGGCGCAACGACCATGCCGTGCGCGTCGATGGTTTTCTTGGCCGAAGCTCCCGCCAGATTGCCGATCGCCGCGATGCGCCCGTCGCGAATGCCAACGTCGCCGGCATACCATGGCGATCCCGTGCCGTCGATGATGTGGCCGTGAAGAATCAGCACGTCAAACGACTGGCCGCTCTCGTTCTGGCGGGCAGACGCGCTGCGAATCGCGACAACGGCGCACAGAATGAAGACGGCGCAGACGCTTATAGAAATGAGACGGCGTAACATTGATGAAGACCGGCTGAACAAGAATCACCTCCATGGAAGATGAAGGGCGAATAGTAAAGCAATCTCCCGCGCGCGAAAAGAGGAACTCGTCGGAAACAATTGGCAGCACTGCATACTCTTCGTGTCCTCCGCTCCCCTATACGCCTGTGGTCCTGCTTGGATTCCCCTTCCCCCGCTTCGCGTATTTCGCTTCCAGCCGGTTCCGTTCTCGAAGGTGGCATGCGCACTTCCGTGCGGTGGCGTTCTGGATGCGGGCGCGTTACTATCGCTGCACCCGGCCATGCCAGATCTGCTGATCACAGGCTGCTCGCAACTTGTGACGCTTCGCGGGACAGTTCCCCGCCGTGGCGCTGCCTTGCGCGACCTGAAAATTGTTCCCGACGGCGCGGTTCTAGTGCGCGGCGACCGCATCGCCGCCGTGGGGCAGCGTCAGAAAATCGAGCGCCTTCGCGACGCGCGGCGGGCGGAGAAACTCGATCTTGGAGGACGCGTCCTGCTTCCCGGCTTCGTCGACTCACACACGCACCTGATTTTTGCCGCGAGCCGTGCCGCAGAGTACGAGCAACGCATTCAGGGCGCCACCTATGAGGAGATCGCTCGCGCAGGCGGAGGCATTCAGTCCAGCGTAAAACGCCTGCGGGAGGCCTCTTCGCATGCACTGCATGACGGTGCTCTCGCACATCTGCGCGAGTTCGCCGCGCACGGGACCACAACGCTCGAAGCCAAGACCGGTTACGGCCTCGACTGGAAGAGTGAACTAAAGATTCTGGCCGTTCTCGCCGACTTGCATCAGGAACAAGCTCTCGATATCACCTCGACTTTTCTGGGCGCTCACGTCGTTCCCAAAGAATATCGCGCGCGCCCGGATACTTACGTCGAACTTCTGGCTCGCAAATGGATTCCGGCCGTGGCTACGACCAGCCTGGCGGAATTCTGCGACGTGTTTTGCGACCGTGGCGCGTTCACGGTCGAGCAAGCGCGGAGGATATTGGTGGCGGGCCGCGGATGCGGTCTCGTTCCGCGTATCCACACCGAACAGCTAACGCGAACTGGCGGTGCCCGACTGGCTATCGAGGTCGAAGCCGCCAGCGCCGATCATCTCGAAAAAATCGATCGAAGTGACATTCACGCCCTCGGCCTCTCGAACGTGGTCTGCACGCTGCTTCCGGGCTGCTGTTTCCACCTGGGCTTGCACGACTACGCTCCCGCGCGCGGACTGATCGACGCCGGCGCAATCGTCGCATTGGCAACCGATTTCAATCCGGGCACCAGCCCGACGCTCAGCATGCCGATGATCCTCTCTCTGGCGTGCACGCAAATGCGCATGACGCCCGCGGAAGCGATCAGTGCGGCGACGATCAATCCAGCTTATTCGCTTCGCCGCCACGACCGCGTCGGCTCGATTGAGGTTGGCAAGTACGCGGATTTTGCCGCCTTCAATGTCGCCGACTATCGCGAAATCCCGTATTATTTTGGTGTGAATCTCTGCAGCCTGACGATGAAGCGCGGCGTAGTGATTTACCGCAAGACAGCTTGAGTGCTGCTTTCAGCGCCAGCACACTCTTCTCGCCCAGCGAATCTGCCTTGTTCTCCACAAATTTCGATAACTGGCGCTCTGCCTAATGAAACGACTCATTGAATCCGTGCCGAATTTCTCTGAAGGACGCGACATGGCGAAAGTGGACGCGATCATCGCCGCCATGCGCGAAGTTCCCGGCGTGTTTCTGCTGGACCGCGAGAGCGACGCGGACCATAACCGCAGCGTCGTCACGATTGCGGGCGAGCCTGAGGCCGTCGCCGAAGCCGCTTTGCGCGGCGTCGGAAAAGCGGCCGAGCTGATCGACTTGACCAAACATAGCGGCGCGCATCCTCGCATGGGCGCGACGGACGTGGTTCCGTTCATTCCCATCGAAGGTGTGCAGATCGAAGATTGCGTCGCGTTGGCAAAGAAAGTCGGACGCGAAATCTGGGAACGCTACCGCATTCCCGTCTACTTCTACGAAGCGGCGGCCCAACGTCCTGAACGCACGAATCTTGAAAATATCCGCAAAGGGCAGTTTGAAGGATTGCGCGAGGAAGTGCCGCGCAACCCCAACCGCGCCCCGGATATCGGCGACCCGCGATTACATGCGACAGCTGGCGCGACCGTTGTGGGCGCACGTAAATTTCTGATCGCCTACAACATCAATCTGAATACGCCGGACCTGGAAATCGCCAAGAAAATCGGAAAGAACATCCGGTTTTCGAACGGCGGGTTGCGCTACGTGAAAGCAATGGGCGTCGATCTTCGCGCGCGCCATCTCGCGCAGGTGTCCATCAACCTGACCGACTTCGAGCAGACGCCGATCCATCGCGTGTTCGAAATGGTGAAGCGCGAGGCGGAACGTTACGGCGTCTCGATCGTGGGAAGTGAAGTCGTCGGACTGATACCGAAAAAGGCGATCGAGCTGACGGCTGACTTCTACCTGCAGCTCGAGAACTTTTCGGCCGCGCAGGTGTTAGAGAATCGTATCGAGGCTTCGCTAGCCGGAATTCCGGCCGAAGGCCCGGGAAAACTCGCGAGCCTTGCTCAGCCCTTCCTCGATGCCGTCGCGCAGCCAACCGCGGCGCCAGGGGGCGGATCAGTCTCGGCTCTCGCGGGCGCGCTCGGGGCCAGCCTCGGCCAAATGGTTGCGGGGCTCTCTCGCAAGAAAAAGTCCCAGGCGGCCTACGTCGACCAGCTCAACGAGGCGGTGGCACACTTTCAAGCGGCGGCTCGCGTACTTGCCGAAGCGATTGACCGTGACGCGGCGGCCTTCGACGCGGTAATGGCAGCGTATAAACTGCCTCAAGGAACGCCGGAAGAGCAGGAAAAGCGTGAGGCGGCCGTTCAGGCCGCTCTGCAGGGAGCCGCGGACGTCCCACTCGAGGTAGCTCGCCGGGCCGCCGATATTTATGAACGCCTCGGGCAACTGGAGGCGCTATCCAGCCCGTCTATGAAGTCTGACATTCGCGTGGGTCGGTTAATGGCTTCCTCGGCCGTGCGAGGCGCGATCGAAAATGTAATGATCAATCTGGAGTCGATCACGGACTCCGTTTACAAAGCGCGAGTGAGCGCCGAAGCCGTGACGGTTGCAAACAGGATTTCCGAAGCGGCGGCGGGCGCGAGCACATAGCGTCGTGCTGGTAGAGCTACTAGCAAGACTCTGAAAACCAATTGCAACACGAGCACGAGAAGATCCCCCTTCCTTCGGCGTGTTCTTAATTCGGGAGGAAGACAAACATGAGATTTCGACGGATCGCGATCTGGACCCTGGCGGCCGCAGCGGTGATCGCCGCGCTCTTTTCCGCGCTGCCATCGCCGAGTACGGCCGATTCGCTTAGCGAGACCGTTCTCGCAATGTTCCCCAAAGACGTGGGCGAGTTCGCCTATGCCGATATGAAATCCGCACGTCAATTTGCGTGGTTCCCGCAACTTCGCGATCAGCTTCTGCCGGGCCGCTTCCGCGATTTTGAGAAATTCCTGTCTACCGCCGGGATCGATCCAAACACGCAGGTGGATCAAGTGGCATGGGGCGGCCTCGCTGCCGATAAAAGCGGAGGAGAAGAGATCGTCGGCGTTGCGCTTGGCGCGTTCAATCCGGACGCGGCGGAACAGCATTTCAAACAACAAAAGCTGCCGGTGATCGAATCGAATGGCTATCACCTGTACGCGTTCGGCAGCGGCTCCGCTCCGGGCGACATCCTGTTTACCTTCATCGATGCGAACACCGCTGCATTCGGCCATCGGGCGGCACTTGAAAAGCTGATCGCCGTGCGCTCCGGCCAGGCGGAAAGCCTTACCAACAACAGCAAACTCTATCCGATGATCAACGACACGAACGGCACCGGGATCATCTGGGCTGTGCTGGATCAAAACTACACTCGCCTGGCGATGAACCAACTCCTGCCACAAGCTAATCAGTTTCCGCAGGCCGCGCAGATCATGCAGCGCTTGCAGGCGATGACAATTTCAGTCGACGCGGACAACGGCGTTGATGCGAAGTTCCAGGCTGTCTGTGGTTCTTCCCCCGACGCGAACCTGCTTTCGGCCGCTTTGCAGGCGGGAGTCATGTACAGGCGTTACCAGGAAGGACAGAAGAACCAGGCGCTCTCGTCGGCGCTGGACCAGGTCCGCATATCACCGGCAGGCGACCGCCTGAACGTCGATATTCCCCTGAGCCAGGATCAGCTAGCGTCGCTGATTCGCAGCCGCGCTTTTGCCATCCAAATGTAACGCCGCTTCGCCGCGATAGCCGCAGAACTTAAATGGGGCGCTGAAGTTCGGAATGGGCGGATCTGAGACGCGCCCGTTTCCCCTGCCGACGGGATTACTTCCTTGCGTCAGCGATGACTCTGCGGATGTGCCGTAGCGTGGTGTTCCTTGACGAGCACCGTTCTGGACCGTCCGGCGTTCGTGTTCTGACTCACCCTGTCGATCTTCAAATGCTGGGGCGCGGCGCTCAAATCTCCGGCAGGAGCAACCGGACCTCCGTCGGAACGTTCGAGCGTCACCTCGACGCGAGCCTGAAAATCGCAGATCAAGACACGCACGGCGGCGTCACCCTTTCCGTTACGATTCGCCAGCGCGAACGTCTCGCCGCAAACCTCGGAAACGGCGCTGCTCAGATCGTCGCACTCGCGAGCCGAAAGGCCGGCGCGCTCGCAGACATGCAGAAGAGCGGTGTCGATCGCGCCCAGCAACCGCTCGTCGCGAGGGACCAACAGTTCAATGCATGACGGCTCAGTGGTCATGGGAATCGCCCAAACGTACGTCGCACGCCTCGCGGCATTCGGGACAGTAATATAGCCCGTCCACGCAGAGCCTGACGTTGTCTTGCGACTGGCAGAAGCAGCAATACTTCCCGCACGTGCACTGCGTTTCCGGCTTGTCACACTGCGAACAAAGAGTCGTCAACGCCACTTCCTTTCCGTTTTTGACGGTCGGGACTCACGGATGGTTTCCGCATCTGCGCGGACGGTTTCGCGCTTGCGTTATCGCGGATGTGTCCGCGCTTGGAGTAATGTTAGGCCATTACAGGAGCGCGCCACAAGCAACTTTGCCGCTCTCTGTTCATTGACGAGTTCCAACGCAGCAGCACGATGGAATGAGTATCCGCTGCGAGGCGAGTGGCCCCTTCCGTCGCGACGTCGCCACTCACCCGCAATTCACGCTTTCGACGAGTAACTTCCCCAACACAAACTCGATTGCGCCAAATTGTGAAACCTGGAGAGTTCTGCTACCTTCAGGTCACCCCTTCCTGAGCATTTCACCATTGAATTTGACGCGTGTGTGTGCAGCTGCCAGGCAACAGCTCGCTTCGCCCGCCTACGACAGGGAGTAAGACGCAAATGGAAAGTCCGTTGCCGACACATCCTCCGAAATCATCGGAGCGCGCGCGAACGCCTGCGTATTCCTCGTTGACCAGAGCGCTCGAACTAACGCTTTGCGGGATTGTCTCCGTAGCCGGTTACGAGCTCGTGCGGCGGATTACTCCTGTCGTCGTACCGCTGGTCGATGTGCTGTACATTGGCGCCGCCGCGATTTGTTCAGGGCTTTACATGTCATTCCGAACACAGGGCGCTGACCGTCCCCGGCTGGACATTCAGCACACGTTTGAGCAGGAGCCTGGGCTTCTCCGCCTGTTGATCGACAACATGCCGGACTACATCTACGTGAAGGACGCTGAAAGCCGGTTCGTTATCGCGAATCGAGCCCTGGCCGATCTGGTGGGCGTCAAGGATCCGCGCGATCTGCTGGGCAAGACGGACTTCGACTATTTCCCCGGCCCGATCGCAGCGGCTTTTTTCGCTGACGAGCAGGCCGTCATCCGATCGGGCAAGCCGCTGATCAATCGCGAAGAACCTAACATCGACGCCCACGGCAACGAGAAATGGAACCTGACTACCAAAGTTCCGCTCAAGGACGCGAGTTGCAAGCCGATCGGCATCATGGGGATCGGGCGCGACCTGACTCCGCGAAAGCAGGTTGAGGCGGACGCCGAGAAAGCGCGGGAGGCGGCCGAGCAGGCCAATAACGCTAAAAGCGCTTTCCTTGCCAACATGAGCCACGAAATCCGAACTCCGATGAACGGGATTCTAGGCATGACGGAGCTGGCTCTCGATACTGATCTGACGTCCGAGCAGCGCGACTGCCTGAACGCAGTCAAACAATCCGCCGAGGCGCTTCTCGACGTAATGAACGACATTCTCGATTTTTCCAAGATAGAAGCGGGCAAGATGGACCTGGACGAAATTGATTTCGACCTGCCGAATGTGTTGGAGCTTGCGTTGAAGCTGCTGTCGTTGCGCGCCGACGAAAAAGGCCTCGAACTCCTTTGCGACCTTCCGGCCAACCTCCCGCGCGCCGTGTGCGGCGACCCGGGACGCCTGCGCCAGATCGTGATAAATCTGGTAGGCAACGCCATTAAATTCACAGACCGCGGCGAAGTCGCGCTGAAAGCATCCGTATTCGAGCGGGGGGACGATCATTACCTGCTTGAATTCGTCGTGAAGGATACGGGCATCGGAATTTCTCCGGAAAAACAGCAACTGATCTTCGAAGCATTCTCGCAAGCGGATGTATCGACAACGCGTAAATACGGCGGCACGGGACTCGGCCTCACCATATCGAAACGCCTGGTGGAAATGATGGGAGGTCAAATCCTCGTGCACAGCGAGCCTAATGCCGGGACTGAATTTCGCTTCACCGTCCGGTTCCGGCCTGCCAGAACTCCGGAGTCTCTAACTTCCTCCATTTCTCCCGACCTGCTACGCAACGTGCGCGTGCTGATCGTCGATGACAACCGGACAAATCGTCGCATTCTCGAGGGCATGCTTGCTCGCTGGAATATGCATTCGACGTCTGTTGACGCCGGCGAGAAAGCCCTGGACGAGCTGGTTTCAGCCCAGCGTAAGGGCGCGCCCTATGCGCTTATCTTAACCGATCTGCTCATGCCGGAAATGGACGGCTTCGACCTCGTAGAACGGATTCGCCATCGTCCCGAGCTTTCCGCTGCCACTATCATGATGCTGACCTCGCTCGGCCAGCGCGGCGATGCAGCGCGATGCCGGGAACTGCACGTTTCGGCGTATCTCGTGAAACCGGTACGTCAATCGGAATTGCACGACGCCATTCTTCGGGTGCTGGGCGCCGGGCGGCGTCAGGCCGATTTGCTAATCACCCGGCACACGCTCCGTGAAAATCCGCGACTGACGCCTCAGCTCCGCATTCTGCTTGCGGAGGACAACTCAATAAACCAACGCGTGATTTCGCGGCTGCTCGAGAAAAGGGGCCATACGGTGGTGGCAGTCGAGACCGGGCGCGCCGTGCTCGACGCCCTCGAAAAAGGCCGCTACGACGTAGTGCTGATGGATATTCAGATGCCGGAGATGGATGGTATTGAAGCGACCGCGGCGATCCGCCAGCGCGAGAAAAGCACCGGCGGACACCAGCAGATCGTCGCTCTCACAGCGCACGCAATGAAGGGTGACTCCGAGCGTTGCCTGGCAGTCGGGATGGATGGCTATCTGGCGAAGCCGGTGAATCCCGAGGATCTCGACGATACGCTGCTGCGGCTTGCCGCCGAGGCGAGTTCGCCCAAGCTCGTCGAAGCCTCAAAGGTCTCTCACTAGATCACAACCAGGGAGACGAAAATCGCGCGCCTCACTGATTTCCCTGCTCGCCTTGTTTCAGCAGCACAACGTCGGACTGAACCTCTCTGCGATCCACGACAATCGATTTTCCATCCGGCGACCACTGAAATCGCTCGAACGTCCCGGACGTGAAATTCGTGATCTGCTTTCCCGGCGAACCATCCAGCGGCTGCACCCATATATTCGAGCTGCCGTTTTCTGTGATCGGATACGCTACGGACTTTCCATCCGGCGTAAAAGCCACGCCGCCAGAAATGCGCGCGTCGGGTTCGATCGCGCGCCGCGCTGGGTTCGATCCTTCGCCAAGATTCATGATCTGAATCTTTGGACGTGCCGCCGCGCCCTCCGTCACAAACAAAAGTTGCTTTCCATCTGGCGATATTGCCGTTTCAGACGCCGCGACAAATGAGTTTGGCACCTGAGTTCCCGGCACGACCTGCGACGCGCCGCCATCGATGTTCACGCGCAGGATACGATATGAAGGCGGGTCGTAGTAGTAGATGGACTTTCCTTCGCGCCCGCAAACCGGATCGAAGGCAACTCCGTCTTTCGTAAGCGGCATAGGTCCTGAACCGTCCGCATTCACCCGCCAAACCCTCGCAACATTCCTGCCGTCATGGAAGGCCCACGAGAAAGCCAGATATTCACCGCAGACGGTCGCGGAAAGTATGTCGCCTGCAGGATCGCTGGCTAGCGTGGTGCGCTTTCCCCCATTCAGGGCTGCCTGGACCAGGCTTGTGCCGTTGCTGGCCAGCAAGTCGCCGTTGCTCGACCACCCTGTCCACACGGCATCCGGAATGTCAGCCAAAACCGAAGCAGGTGAACTTTCCTTCGTGCCCTTTCCCGGGATCACATTTACCGTGTGCGTCGTCTTCACCTGTACTGTGGCAGATGTTGTCCCGTCGCCGGAAAGCGTCAGCGTCGAGTACGCATTGGTATCTCGCGTGATCGGCCTCAGAGCTCCTTTCGGATACGACACATAGCCGATCTGACCGCGCCCGATATCGGGGCGCTCGTTATAGTTGACAGCCAGACCTCGCCCGCCGGGCATCCAGTGGACCTCGTCGATTTTGTCCTTCTCGTAGGTCGCCAGCACCTGTGCTTTGCCGCTCGCCAAATCGAAGAGCTGGATCTTTCCGAGAATATCGCCTGACCCAGGTTCCGAGTAGGCGATCGTCTTCCCGTCGGGCGACCAGGAACTATACTGTGGAGGATTCGGTCCCTTTTCTACGAGCAGCACCTTTTCGTCCGTTCCATCCAGATTCGCCGCGAGCAATCTGAACTCGCCGACGACGGGATCGTTGCCCCGGAAGTAGGCGATCCGTTTGCCGTCGGGAGAAAATGTGATGTCGCTGTCTACGTCGCTAACGATTTGCTGCGGCTGGCCGCCAAGCACCGGCGCACGAACCAAACTGAAGTTTGTGCCCGTCTGATCGACGCTCTTTCGAAAGTAGACGTAATTCCCGTCCGGCGAAAACGCCAGGCTGTGGAAAATCGCGCCCGACGGCGCAATAATTTGCGTGTCGCTGTTCGTTGGAACGTTTCGCAACCACATGGCACCCTGCCCGTTTTCATTCTGCACGCTCAGAATGTACCTGCCATCCGGGGATATCGCGGCCAGCTCCGCTTTACCTGTCGTGGTCACCTGCGTCATCGTAAAATTCTGGAATGGAACGGCGTTTGCGCGGTGCAGCAGCGCGTAGACGCCATACGCAGCCGCAGCAACCAGAAGCACGATGACGATCGCAATCGTTGCAAGGCCGAACCTGTGCTCGCGCGCTACTGCTGCAACGGCCGACGATCCGGACGCGTGCGCCAACGGCGGCATTTGCGTCACGGAGGATGAGGACGCTGCCGCGATCGCCACTCCACCCGAGGAAACCGCCGGACTGACCGCGGTAGAAGCAGGCGCATCCGTGGCGGCACCGCCCAGCGGCACTTCTGCGCTGACTCGCGAAGGTGATGAGCGGCCGGACTCGGTGTCACGCTTCAACCGCTTCAAATCGGCTCGCATGTCGCCCGCGTGCTGATAGCGGACGTCGCGGTCCTTCTCCAGCGCCTTACTGATGATCTCCTCCAGGCGCGGCGGGACATCTGGATTCATTCGCACTGGTGCGACCGGATCGCGGTTCAGAATCGCGTCGTGTAGCACCGCCGTCGTATTGCCGTTGAACGGCATCCGCCCTGTCGCCATTTCGTACAGCACCGCGCCAAACGAGAAAACATCGGTCCGCGCGTCCAAGTCTTCGCCGCGCGCCTGCTCGGGAGACATATAAGCCACCGTTCCCACTGTCGCGCCCGGGCTCGTCAAATGCTCGCGAAGATCGCTCGCGTCGCTCGTGCGATCCATCGTCCGCGTCATGCCGTGGGTGTGGCCTTCCGATCCTTCCACCACTTTCGCCAGACCGAAATCGAGCACCTTCACCTGACCGCGCTTTGTGACAAAAATATTGGCCGGCTTGATATCGCGATGAATAATGCCTCGGGCGTGGGCTGTCTCGAGTGCGCTCGCGATTCCGATGCCCCAGTCGAGCACCAGATCGAGCGACAACGGCCTTCCCTCGATTCGATGCTTCAGCGTCGAGCCATCCAGCAGCTGCATGACGATGAAGGGCTGCCCACCCTGAATTTCGCCCGCTTGAGGCGGGACCTCGCCGATCTCGTAAATCGTGCAGATGTTGGGATCGTCGAGCGCCGATGCCGCACGCGCCTCGCGGCGCAGCCGCTCCAGCGCCGACGCATCCCTCGCCATTTCCGCCGGCAGGAACTTCAGCGCCACATGCCGTCCGAGGTTCAGGTCCTCGGCTTCATACACCACACCCATTCCGCCGCCGCCTAGCCGCTCCACCACCCGATAGTGCGAAACAGTCTTGCCGATCAGTGGATCCCGCTCCACCATGAATGCCTCTTCGTAGCTTTCGCTTGCCGGAACCAGCTGCTGTTCGGCACCTTCGTCCGCACCAAAACAGTCGGCTCGAATTCGGCTAATTTTGCTTTCTGGTTAGTGTGGTCGGATCGCTTCTCGCTCGCGCATTGTATTTGGCGCATGCCAATGCGTCAATCGCGGCGGTACATACAAGACGCGCAAACCATGCTACCTTACCGCGGTCAAAACCGGTGATTTGTGACCTCCAGCGCAAAGCTCCGTCCCGACTCATATAACAGATTTCTGCTTCTGGTCGCCGGTCTGGGCGGCCTTCTTTACGGCGTGGACGTCGGCATCATCGCCGGCGCGCTTCCCTACCTCGAAGCCACATCCGGGCTGAACAATCAGCAACTCTCGATCGTCGTGGCCGCCGTGCTGATGGGCACGGTGATTTCGACGCTCTTCGCCGGCGTTCTTTCCGACCGCCTTGGCCGCAAGCCGGTGATGATTCTCAGCGGCGTCCTGTTTGTGCTGAGCATACCCGTGATCGCGCTGTCGCACGGCTACGGCCCGCTCATCCTCGGTCGACTGTGTCAGGGCATCAGCGCGGGACTGATTGGCGTCGTCGTACCGCTCTACCTTGCCGAATGCCTGATTCCCGAGCAGCGCGGCAAGGGCACCGCGATGTTCCAGTGGCTTCTGACGATCGGCATCGTTGCAGCCGCGCTGGTAGGCATGTACTTCAGCCTGCGCGTGGACGAAGTAGCGAAACTCGGCGATGCCAAACTGCTTTTCGCCTTCAAGGACCGCGCCTGGCGCGGGATCTTCTGGGTTTCGCTGCCGCCTGGACTGCTCTTCGTCATCGGCAGCTTTTGGGTTGCGGAGTCGCCCCGCTGGCTGTTTCGCCTCGGCCGTAACGAACGAGCC
>JBOGNK010000076.1:0-7924 GCA_050747085.1 Candidatus Acidiferrales bacterium | reverse complement strand
ACCGCGTTCAACGCGGACTTTGACGGAGACCAGATGGCCGTGCACATTCCGCTTTCTCCCGAAGCGCAGGTGGAAGCGTCCGTTCTGATGCTCAGCTCGCACAACATTCTTTCGCCCGCCAACGGCTTGCCGCTCGCCGTGCCCACGCAGGACATGGTTCTCGGCATCTATTACATGACGAAATCCAAGCCGAAGGCCAAGGGCGAAGGCCGTGCGTTCGGTTCCGTTGAAGAAGTCATCATGGCTCTCGAAGCCGGCGAAGTGGAACTGCTCACGCCGATTCGCCTCCGCTACACCGGCGAGGTGATCGACCTCACCAATGCCTACGACGATCAGGACGTTCCGCACACCGAGCCCGTGCAGCTCAATCGTCAATTCCTTCATACCACGGTCGGCCGCGTGATCTTCAACGATCACCTTCCTTCGGACATGCCGTTCATCAACGGCTTGCTCAAGAAGAAGGGCGTTCAGAATCTCGTCCAATACTGCTATCTGCGTTTTGGACTTGAAAAGACTGTGGTCGCGCTCGACAAGTTGAAGGAACTCGGCTTCCTCTACGCGACGAAAGCCGGCGTCTCGATCGGCATCAACGACATGGTCATCCCGAGCGTGAAGTACAAGCTCGTCGATGCCGCCGAGCACGAAGTTTTCAAGGTCCAGCAGCAATACCTCGACGGCGCCATCACCAACGGCGAGCGCTACAACAAAGTCATCGCCATCTGGTCTGACGTCACCGAAAAAGTGGCCGACGAAATGTTCAAGGCCCTCGAGGAGCAGGACAAGGAAGGCGTGATCAACCCGATTTACGTTATGGCCGACTCCGGCGCTCGCGGATCGAAGCAGCAGATTCGCCAGCTTTCCGGTATGCGTGGCTTGATGGCCAAGCCTTCCGGCGAAGTCATCGAGCAGCCCATCACTTCGAACTTCCGCGAAGGGCTGGCCGTGCTCGAATACTTCATCTCCACGCACGGCGCCCGCAAGGGCCTCGCCGACACGGCGCTTAAGACGGCCGACTCCGGCTATCTCACTCGCCGTCTCGTCGACGTTGCTCAGGACGTGATCATCAACGAATTCGACTGCGGCACGGGCGACGGCATTTTCGTCGAACCGATTCTCGAAGCTGGCGTCGAAGTCGAGCCGTTGCGCGACCGCGTTGTTGGCCGCGTCTCCCTCGAGAAGATCAAAGACTACGAAGGCAACGTGATCGTCGAGATCAACCAGGAAATCACCGAAGAACTGGCCAATGCGATTCAGTCGGCCGGCATTGAGCGCGTCAAGATCCGCTCCGTGCTGACTTGCGAATCGAAGCGCGGTGTCTGCGCCCGTTGCTACGGCCGCAATCTGGCCACCGGGCGATTCGTGGAATTGGGTGAAGCGGTCGGCGTTATTGCCGCGCAGTCCATCGGCGAGCCCGGCACGCAGCTCACCATGCGCACGTTCCACATCGGCGGCACGGCTACTCGCGTCACCGAACAGTCGAAAGTCGAAGCCCGCAATAACGGCTTCGCCCGCTTCATCGACATGAACGTGGTCGAAGGACGCAACAAGACCTTCATCGCCATGAACCGCTCGGGTCTGATCGCAGTGGTCGACGAAAAAGGCCGCGAGAAGGAACGCCACCACGTCGTTTATGGCGCGCGTCTCCGCGTCGACGATGGACAGCCCGTCACACTCGGTCAGATCATGGTCGAGTGGGATCCCTACACCTTCTCGATCCTTACGGAAACCGGCGGCACCGTCCAGTTCAAGGACCTGCAGCCCGGCATCACGATCGAAGAACAGGTCGACGAGGTCACGGGTCTGTCGCAGCTTGTCGTCACGCTGCCCGCGGGCGATGAGAAGCACCAGCCGACGATCATGGTCAAGGATTCCGCCGGTCGCGTTCGCAAGCGCTACCTCATGCCGTCCCGCGCCCACTTGATGGTCGTGGATGGTGACGAAGTGCAGGCGGGCGACGTGCTCGCGAAAATCCCGCGCGAAACCACGAAGACCAAGGACATCACTGGCGGTCTGCCGCGCGTCGTCGAACTCTTTGAAACGCGCAAGCCCAAAGATCCCGCCGTCATCAGCGAGATCGACGGTGTCGTCAAGTACGGCGAAATCGCCAAGGGCCAGCGCAAGGTCCACGTCGAAAGCGAGGATGGCAAGACCGTCAAGGAATACTCCATCCCGCGCGGCGTCCACATCAACGTTCAGGAAGGCGAGCGCGTGCGCGCCGGCGAGCCTCTTATCGACGGGCCGCTCAACCCGCACGACTTGCTCGCTGTCCTCGGCGAAAAGTACACGCAGGCCTACCTCGTGAACTCCGTTCAAGAGGTCTACCGCCTGCAGGGCGTCAACATCAACGACAAGCACATCGAAACGATCGTCCGTCAGATGATGCGCTGGGTGAAGGTTGAAGACGTGGGAGACACCACCTTCCTCCTCGAGGAGCAGATCGATAAGTTCCGCTTCCGCGAGGAAAACGATCGCGTGATCCACGACGGTGGGCGTCCGGCAACGGGCCGTCCATTGCTCCTCGGTATCACCAAGGCGTCGCTCTCCACCGATTCCTTCATCTCCGCGGCGAGCTTCCAGGAGACTACCCGCGTCCTTACCGAAGCGGCTATCTCTGGGAAGGTCGATTATCTCCGCGGCCTAAAGGAAAACGTCATCATGGGTCGGCTGATTCCCGCCGGCACAGGTCTTGAGCGCTACCGCAATATCCAGCTCCTGACCGAGTTGCCGCAAGAAGAGCCTCAGCCCATCGAGCCCGACTTGACGCAGGAAGAAGCCGCGGCGCTCGACTTCCTGCGCAAGGACACCGACGCCGTCGCCGAGAGTTAATCGTTCGAACCGTTCCGGCGTAGGGGCGTGCCATGCCGCGCCCGCAACACAGAGTGATCTAGGCGCAATGGCAGGACTGGATCGACCGGTCCTGCCATTGTCGCTTTACCGCTCCGGGAAGCTTCTCGGCTGTTTGCACGTTAGATAATCGCCATCTACCGCCGCTTTCCTCAGCTTTTCCACAGGGTTTGCCGTTACAATTTCTATGCGCGATCCCCCTTCGCCAACCGAGCGTTGAGCATCGCAACCGTTCCGCCAAATTATGTCCCAGCACTCCGCCAAGAACCCGCAAAACGCCCCGTCCGGCGAGCCGCGCACTGAAGCCGCTCTGCAAAAGCTGATTGAGACCATCTCCCGCTCGCAGCAGAATTATCGCGACCTGATCGACCATCTCGATCAGGCCGTTTTCACCCTCTCGCCCGACGGCGAAATCCTTGTCGCCAATCGCCATTTCTCCGAAATTCTCGGCGTGCCTTTTGCGGAGTTTATTGGTCGTTCCGTCATCGATTTCATCCACTCGCCGTCGCTCGATCGGGCCAGGAAAGCTCTCGTCCAGCTCAAGGATGGCGCGCTCTTGAGCGGAACGCTGTCAATCACCCTGAAACGCGAAATGCACCCGCGCTACTTCGCCTGCTGGTTCCAGCCGGTCGTCTCAAACAACGAGCTCACCGGCGTGATCGGCTGGGCGCGCGATACCAGCGCCGAACATCAAGCTGAGATTCGCTTCGCCGATCTTTTCCAGTCTCTCCGCGAAGGCATGTTTTTCACCACGCTCGACGGCCGTATCCTCGACGCAAATCCGGCCTTCGTCCGCATGCTTGGATACGCTTCCAGGCAGGACCTCGAGGCCCACAACTTCCGCGAACTGTATGTCGACCCTGCCGTCCGCGACGCCATCGTCCGCGAGCTCCAGGCAAACGGCGCGGTCGAAGATCACGAAGTCCTGATGCGGCACAAAAGCGGCAAAGAAATTCATTGTCGCGCTTCCGGTTTCGCCATTCGCGACGCTGCCGGCCGCATCACGCACACGCAAGGCACGATGGTCGATGTCACGGACCAACTCGAAATCGAACGCCGCCTTCAGCAGGAGCAGGAATTCGTTCGCCGCCTCATCGCCAGTTTTCCCGACGTGATCGCCGTTTTCGATCGCGATGGCCGCTACACCTACATCAGCCCGCACATTGAGGACGTGCTCGGCTATCCCGCGCGCGAATACCTTGGCGAAGAAATCGGCTGGCGCGCCGGCTCCGACGACCGCCCGGCTCTCGCTACCTCGATCCGCAAGCTGATCCGCGGTGAGGCCCAGCACGTTCAAATGGATTTCCGCGTTCAGCGTCGCGACGGGATCTGGCGCACCATGCGAGCCAGTGCCGGACCGCTCTACGATGGCGACGTCATCAGCGGCGTTGTCGCCTCCGCCCGTGACGTCACCGAGTCGAAGCATTCCGAAGAGCAGCTCGCGCAGACGGAAAAGTTTGCCGCCATGGGCCAGATGCTTACTGGAGCCGCTCACGAACTCAATAATCCGCTAACCGCGATTCTCGGCGTCGGTGAACTGCTTCGCGATCGCGCTGCCGATGATGCGGCCCGCCGGCACGCGGACATCATCCTGCGTCAGGCGAAACGCGCCGCCGAAATCGTGCAGGACTTGCTCGCCTTCTCGCGTCCGCCCGCGCAAGGACGCGCTATGCTCCAGCTTTCGGACGTCGTCCGCCAGATTCTCGACGCCCGCCGAAGCGAGTTCAGCGCGCGCAACATCGAGCTGCGCTTCCGCGCGCCGGACACGCTGCCGCCTGTCGAAGGCGATCTCAAGCTGCTCTCCCAGGCGTTTTTCAATATTTTCACCAACGCCGAGCAGGCCATTGCCACCGTTCGGGATCGTGGCACGATCGACGTGAGCCTCGCGCGTATCGGCGATAAGATCGCCCTCACTTTTGCCGACGACGGTCCGGGCATTTCTGCGGACGACATGCACAAAATCTTCGATCCGTTTTTCACCACCAAACGGCCCGGCGGCGGTTCCGGTCTCGGCCTCACCATCGCAATGGTCGTCGTTCGCGAACACGGCGGAACAATCGACGTTCAGTCGCAGCCTGGAAATGGCGCTGCGTTCCGCATTCTGCTGCCGGCGGTCGTTCCCAGTCGATCGCTGGAATCCGCGCCGCCAAAAGACGCGCGCCCGGCGGATCTCTTCGAAGGCCGTTCCGTTCTGGTAGTCGACGACGAAGAAAGCATTCGCGAAATCGTTCAGGAAGGTCTTCAAGCCCGCGGGTTCCAAGTCGATTGCGCCGAAAGCGTCTCCGCGGCTCTCGATCTTCTTGCTCGCCGCGCGTACGATTTCGTGCTCTGCGATTTCAATCTGCCCGGCAAGCGCGGCACGGAACTCTTCGAGCAGATTCGTGGCACCTCAAGCCAGCCCTCGCAGGCGTTCATTTTCATGACCGGCGATTTGGTCGAGCCCGCCAAAACAGCCGAACTCAAGCAGCGAGGTGCGCACATTCTCCAGAAACCGTTCCAGGTCTCCGCCCTCGCCTCGCTTTTAACTCAGGTTCTACAACTCCAGCCCACCTCCCGCTAACGTCCGCCGTTTGCGTGGCATTTTTCTTCGTCTTAGGTTCAACGTAGCGCCGCCGTCTTCAGCGCGGCAGCCTTTGCCTGTTCTGATCTGAGTCACAACACACGCCATGCCGGTTGTTTGCTCAGGTTGTCTGCTTGTGTGGCACAGCCGCCCTCGGCTGTGCAGAACGGTTTCTCATGCCGGATCGTCGTTGTTCACCGCTATCCCTGTTCGTCGCAGGCCGGCACCGCCACCGTGCGGTCTTTCCTCGGTTGCGTTCCGCCTCTGTTGTATTCTTCCTTACGAATCTGCGGTGCTTCCGGTCGCGACAGAGGCGTGATAGCGCCGACTTTTTGCTTTTCTCCGAGGAGAACCCCGATGCTCACACGACGAACATTCCTTGCAGCCACAGCTTCTACCTTGATTGCTACGCGCCTTCGCGCCCAGAGCCACAGCGAAGTCCGCGTCTCCCTGAGCGTCCCCAACGAAGCGACCGGCCCTCACATGCCGCTCGATTTTGTCGGCCTGTCGTACGAGGTGCAGCAACTCACGGACCCGACTTTCTTCTCGATACGGAACAGCGGTTTGATTCGCGAGTTCAAGGCACTCTCGTCCACCGGCGTTCTCCGCCTCGGTGGAAACACCAGCGAATTCGCTTACTGGAAACCTTCGCCCGATTCTCCCCAGCCTGCGTATCCTCAAACCCGCGAAGTCACCGGCGAGCCGAAGCCTCAGTACTATCCGGTGACGCCCGATGCAGTCAGGAACCTTGCGAAGTTTCTCCAAGCCACCGGCTGGACCTGTATCTACGGCATCGGCATGGGCACGAATACGCCTGCGCGCGCCGCCGAGGAAGGCGCCTTTGTAGCTGGTGCGCTCGGTCAACGCGTGCAGTACTTTCAAATCGGAAACGAGCCCGATCTATTCAACGGCCGCCTGCGCGCCGCGAAGACTTGGTCGGCCACGACGTACCTCGAAGAATGGCTCACGCTCGCGCGCGCCATCGCAGCTCGCGTGCCCTCTGCAAAATTCGGCATTCCCGACGTTGCGAGCAAGTCGCCTTGGCTCACCGAGATCGCTGATCGATGGCCTTCCATCCAGGCTCCGCCGCATGTCACCACCCTCACTCATCATTATTATTTCGGCGGCCCCGCAACGAATCCCGACGTCAACATTCCGAATCTGCTCAAACCCGCAACGATGCAAAAAGTGCAGAACACTGCCGATATCGCGACCGCCGCCGCACGCAAAATCGGTGCGCGCGTCCGCATGACCGAAGGCAACACCTGCTATCGCGGAGGCAAGCCCGGCGTCTCCGATGTCTTTGCCGCCGCGCTTTGGTCAGCCGACTATTCGCTGCTCCTCGCCAGCAACAACTATTCCGGCATCAATCTGCATGGCGGCACCGGCAAATCCGTCGCCAATTCCGTTGGCGGATCTCTTCCCGGCGACGCGCTTCTGCAGGCCAACGGCGCAACTCCCGCGCAGATCGCCTCGCATCCGCATCCTTTCTACACGCCGATTGCGACCTTTGGCTCGGAATATCTCCTGGAGCCGGTCGCCTACGGACTCAAATTCGCGGGCTCTTTCAGCGGTGGGACTCTGCTCGAGACCGATTTCTCGGCGAAGCTCCAGGCTGCGGGAGTGAATGCAACAGCTTATGCCGCGAAGATGCCCACAGACGTAGTCCGCAAAGACAGGAGTGTGCCTGTCGGCACGTCCGTCATCATTCTGAACAAGGACGCGTCAGCCGATCTCGAAGTTGAACTCGATTTCGGCCGCGGCGCCACCGGAAAGGTGCACACCGAAACGTTGCACGCCCCCGCACTCGACAGCCGCGAGGCCCACATCACCGCCTCGACGAAACTCGCCTCGCTCACCCAGGGCAAATGCTCCGTCGCCGTCCCCCACGCCTCCGCCCTCCGCCTCACTCTCACCTGACTTGCCCCGAGACACCTCCGACAGCCTTTGTTATCGCCGTAGGGGCGGGTCTGAGGCCCGCCCGCGCCGGGTTCCGGTTTTGATTTGCGCGAGAGCCGCTCCCGTAAGGCTTCCTCTACCTCTTCAAGGTAACGGACAATCGAACCCGAGGGTGCCCCTCGGTTCGGCGCTTTTCCGAACCGTGGGACTTTTCAGCTTGACGCCCCCCGCGAGCTAATCCTGAAACTTCACGCCATGCCTCGCGGCGTAGAGCGACGGTCCGGACTTCGCCATCTCCATTTCATCACATGCAGTTGCTATCGACGCCTCCTCCTGCTCGCCTCCGCGCGGCTTTGCTTTAACGTAGCGCTGGGGCCTTCAGCCCAGCAGCCGTTGCTCCCGGGTTGGAAATGGGTCTTTTCACCGTTGACACAGCAATCTCGCTCCTACGATTTCAATGTTTGGAGTCGCCAGAAAAAGAATAAAAAGCTGAACTACATGCACATGAATCCGGTGAAGCGCGGACTCGTTCGTAACCCGAAGAATTGGTTCTGGAGCAACTATCACGCCTACATGCAGATTGAGCCAGTGCTACTATCTGTCAATCGAGTGGACTAACGC
>JBOGNK010000075.1:0-5237 GCA_050747085.1 Candidatus Acidiferrales bacterium | reverse complement strand
GACCTAGCCATGCCGACGAATAAGACTTTCATCTGATCGCCACCGCCTCGTATGTGAAGGTCAACCCAGTGCGGCCTAGTTCAATCCGCGCGTCCGACTTTGCATTTCGACTTCTAACCCTGACGTGGAGGCCGTTGCCGTTCCCGCTGACGGAGACCTCTGCGGCTGACGGTTCCCGGCGATCATGTTGGCCATACTCAACGAGACGGGGAACTGTCGTTGCTGTTCTTCTGCCGCTCTCTTTGCAACTCGACGCTTTCGCTCCTCGCGTTGGAAGTAGAGACCAGCCACGAATGTGGCGAACCCGAATGCCAGGGTAACGATCCACGGTGTGTAGAAGCTCATAATTCGTCTCTTCCTTCCAATATCATACCCCACCACATAAACGCCCCAGCTAGTAGCAGTGCAAACAGTACAGTCAGAGGCGTCAGTTGACGTTGGAAAAACGCATCGAGGGGTAAGAACACCGCTACAAGAATGGCGATGTCTCGTAACGCATCGCCGATCATCTGTGACTTTTCGCGCCGTTCCACGTGCGCCATTCTACCGTAGTAATCAGGTGATTGCGTACTCGCTCGGTGGTATTTAATTAGTTACGAACGGCGCCGCACCCAGGGGTCTAGTCCTTCGTATTGGTGTAAAAACCTTCTCCGGCACTTTCCAATTTTCACGTTCCCAGATCACCGCACTTTGGACACGTGACCTTCAATTGTGGTATCGATGGATCGAGCCCCTTATAGCCAAGCTCGCAAATTTCCCCACATCGCACACAACGTGAATGTAATCGCAATGCTAGGTACTAATTTCGACGATTGTATTTGCGTCGGACATGCGCTCCCTCCGAACCGGACTATACCGCCGTAACGAATATTTCACGGCTGCGTGCAGTCAGTGCGCGTGGAATAGGAAACAAGGACGCCAGTTGGTCGGTCCCTCGGGAGCGGCGCAATCACGCCTGCCGTGTCCATGCCCGACACAGCCCTGTTGTGCCGCAGAGCCGAGCTAAGCGGCTGTTGAGCCGTTCATGGGAATAATTTCGTTCAGTGCGGCCATGAATTGTTCCATTTGCGGCCGAGTTCCAATGCTGACGCGCAGGAAATTCGGCATGGTAGGGAATAGACGACCAACGAGAATCTTCTTAGCGCGGAAAGCCTCGCCTACCGGCTTCACGTTTCTGCCGACGTCGATCATCACGAAATTGGCCTGCGACGGAATGAATTTGCGGCCTTGCTTCGTGAGTTCGGCGCACATCCAGTCGCGTGTGGCGTTGAGTTTGCGCCCACACTCGTCGATGTGGCCCTTATCGGCAAGGCTGGCGCGCGCGGCTGCCAGCACGGCCGCGTTGCCGTTGAACGGCTGCAAATTGTAGGGACGCAGCCGCGCAATCGTTTCCTTCGAGCCTACGCCGTAGCCGAGACGCATTCCGGCCATGCCATACACCTTGGAAAATGTGCGCGAGACAACCACGTTCGGATGTTCCGCGATCAAGGGAATCGCTGTGCCGTAGCTTGGGTGAGTAGCGAACTCGAAATACGCTTCGTCGACGAGTACGATCGCCGATTGGGGAACGCGCTTTACAAACGCCGACACTTCGTCGCGGCTCATGATGGTGCCCGTCGGATTGTTCGGGTTGCACACGTAGACGAGGCCCGTTTGCGACGTGCACCGCGCCGCCATTGCGTCGAAATCGTGGCGATGGTCCTTGGTCAGCGGGACTTTCACTGCCGCGCCGTGCGCCGCGTTCACGTACTCGATCACGGCCTCGAAGGTTGGGTCGGCAGCGACCAGGTGTTTGCCCGGCCCGACGAACGCCTCGTCGGCAATGCAAAGGATTTCGGTGGAACCGCAACCGAGCGCGATGTTTTCGCGCTTCACACCGTGCTTCCGCGCGACTTCGTCGGACAGGGCAAAGTAGGCGGCGTCGGGATAGCGTGCGGCGATGCCGCCGCACGTGTCGAGCGCAGAGAAAGCTCGCGGGCACGGCCCGTAGGGATTTTCGTTGAAGTTGATGCGAACGGCGTCCGCGGGTTCGGGCTGATTGTGGCGCGCGCCTTGCGCAGCGTGCAAGTAGGGTGCGGACACGGCAGCAGCGACGGACGCGCTAACGGTCTTTGCAAAGTCACGGCGGGAAAAGAGCGGTCGGTTCATGGCACACTCCGGCAATTAGAGTTGCCGCGATCATATCCCCTCGCCAATCCACGAACAAGCTTTTCGAGAAAGTGGAGAGATGCGTGGTGACAAGCCGGTCGGACAATCGCTCGAACGCTATCCCGTGTAACTGCCCCGTAGGGGAACCGCCGCCGTGGCGGCGCACTTCTTCAGGCCTTCGGCAATCGCCGCGTCGAGATCGGAATGCGGTGCGCGGGACGCTTCGGCGGCCTTGAAGAACTTCTCTGCGCGCTCCGGATTGCAAAAATTTGTGAGGCAGATCTGTCCCGCGGAGACCAGGGCAGTGACTCCGGCTCGCGCCGTCGGATTCGCTTGAGCCAGTTTTTCGTACTCCGTGATGGCCTGTTCCCAATGCTTCTCGCGCTCGAAATATCGGCAAAGCTCGAGCCAAGTGCCGCGCGTCAATTCTGTTCCGCCAAGAGTTTTGTACGATTCGTAGTCCGCTGCTCCTGATTCCATTTCTCCCGCCGCGACATGAAGGCCGCAGAGCGCCGCGAGAGTTTCCTTTTGTCCCGTGCGATCCTGCGTTCGTTCCTGCGCTTTGAGCAGCAGCTCCCAACCGTCGATGGAATCGGGCCGCTCTTTGACGAGCCGTTGCAGGGGCGCGATCGCAGCTTGGGGCTTGTCTTCGGCAAGAGCGTCGCTCGCCTGGACGATCAGCGGATCGGCGGTCCAGGAAACTTTCGCCTCGATGGCCTGGTCGGCTGAATGCTCGACGCCGGTTGTGCGCAGCAAAAACGCTCCCAACGCGCCGAAGGCGAATCCGCCGATGTGCGCCCAATAAGCAATGCCAGCTCCGGCACCCGTGGTTCGCGATAGCAGCCCCCAGAACACCTGAATGAGCAGCCATAACGGCAGAATGACGTACGCCGGCACATTGAACTTCACTACTTTTACGATGATCAGCCAGCCGAGGCGAATTTTCGTTGTAGGGAAGCGGGCAAGAAACGCTCCCATCAGGGCGGCAATCGCGCCTGACGCTCCTAGCGCAGGAATGACGCTATGCGGATAGACTGCGCCCTGCACAGCCCACGCGAGCGCTCCGGCAACGAGAAAGAAAATCGGATAGATGGCGCGGCCCCAGAGGTCTTCCAGGATGATCCCGGCGAGCCACAGGAACCACATGTTGAAGATCAAGTGCAGCCATCCGCCGTGTAGGAACGTGGCCGTGATGTAGGTCCAGGCGAATGGATGAACGGAATGGAACGCGTAGTTCCAAGCGATGGAGTTTGACTCCGTCTGCGCGAGCTGGGCGCAAAGTTCGTTCATCTGCGTTTCGGCATCGCTTTCCGTGAAACCCGGCGAGTGAATCCGGCGGTCGAAAAGATCGAGGAACCGCGTTCGGTTGGGCGCGGATAGCTCTTCGTAGGCGTCTGGATGATCGATCTTGATCGACTGAACGATTTCCGACGCTGCAGGCACCATGGGCGCGTCCGGGAAGGCAGCGTTCAACAGAACGATGTGAATTTCCACTTCGCCGGTGGCGACGATTTCGCGCTGCATCGCGCTGTGCGTCGCAACAAAGATGACCGTGTTCAGCGCGATGAGGATGATTGTGACGACCGGCCAACGCCGGCCGCGCATGTTTTCGTGCGCAAGTGGAAAAATCATCGAGCCATGCTCTCCATCTGCAAACGGGATCGCCTAAGTTGGCCGGAAGGATCAGGAAACGCTGCGCTAATTGTCGTAGGCGAGAACGACGCAGCCAATAGGACTCGGGCCCCGATTGTGCGTAGGTGGTAACCGGCCGCTAATAGCAGCGACAGGGCGATCAATCATGGGAATGCGCGTCTGCCGATATTGCGTTGAAAAACTGGAAGAGAGCACGTCGAGTTATATCCCTGGCTGAAATACTCCGTCCGCCTGATAGCCAGATGGTGTAACAAAAAGATTCTATGTAAGTTATGGATCCATTTGTGCTCACCCTCGCCATCGTTTTGATTGGCGCGATTTTTTGGCCGGATGACGACCACTGGCCCAGGGGATTGCGCGCGTAACCGATTTCCACTGGGCTGCTTCTGCATGCCAGAGCGGGAGAACTCTCCGCAGCACCTGAGAAAATCCGCTCCTCTTGCGCCAAGTTGCTTGAGCTCGACTTGATTTCCTTGCCGCTGCTCTGAACCACCTGGCCGGCCAAAGGAACGGGGGACTCATTCTTGACAAATTGGTTCGATCAAGCGATCAGGGCATGGGTGACGCACTGGGGCTATCTTGCCGTCGCCGGCAATCTTCTCTGCGAAAATATGGGGCTGCCGGTTCCGGGCGAGACTGCGCTGATGTTCTCGAGCTTTCTGGCGAACAAAGGTACGAGCCTGCAGCTCTATTACATCATTCCAATCGGAATCGCGGCGTGCACGCTGGGAGATAACGTCGGGTTCCTAATCGGGCGAAGGTACGGCCGCACGCTGATTCGCTGGGTGAAAAAGATCTTTCGGCAAACCGATGAAGATATCGCCGCCGCGAAGGAATTGATTCGACACCATGGGAAAAAGTCCATTTTCTGGGCGCGCTTTGTGTTCGGGTTCCGCACGATTGCGGGCCCGTTTGCCGGGATGTTGGGAATGGAATGGGGCGATTTCCTGCTCTACAATTTTCTCGGAGCGGTGTTGTGGGTTACAACGATTTCCATCATGGCGTATTTGATTTCGAATGAAATTGGATCTCTCATGGGATATGTGGAGAAAGCTTCCTGGGGGATTTCTGTTGGATTGTTCACGCTTGGCTACCTGGCTTGGCGACACTACAGGAGGAACTACCGCAGAAGGGTGCAGGCCCATAAGGCTGCGTGATTCCAAGTACTGGGTCAGTTTGAATTTCAACCGCCTGTGTCACGATCAAGAAAATTCAAACTGACCTGTTACCTGATTCCCGGTTGATGCGCACGGAACCACATGCCTGCAATGCATGTGAGTGACGAGTGCGGGAGAAAAGAGGCGAATAGCGATGGCCATTGACGAGAAAGCGCTGCGCGAAACAATCGGCAAGACGTTCAATCGAAGCGAGGCTCACGTCGACTGGAAGGAAGCGCTGGATGGCGTGCCTGTGAAGGCGCGAGGGGTACGGCCGAC
>JBOGNK010000074.1:0-14461 GCA_050747085.1 Candidatus Acidiferrales bacterium | reverse complement strand
GGGAAAGGGTCGGCTTGGTCTTTTGCGACCGCCACCTTGCTGACGGCACTTACCGCGATCTTTTGGAGCGAGTGAGGGCGCGGGCGGAGAAGGTGCGAATAGTGGTCACATCGAAGCACCCTGATTGGGACGAATATCTGGAAGCGATGCGGTATGGCGCCTTCGACGTGATAGCGTCGCCATGCCGGCCTACCGACGTCGAATGGATGGTGATTCAAGCAAAACGGGACGATCGTAATGGCGCCAAGGAGCTGCTGCCGGCCGCCCCGCAAATTCCGCTTCACCGTGCCGCTGTGGGTGGAAGACCGTGACCACGCGTGCCGTTACTGGAACGTTCTACCGGATACTGTAACCTCGTTATACAGCGAACACCTTATTGCCCGAGCGAGCGATATGGCAGACGCTAACGGGCTCGTAAGGTCCGCTAATCCAGACCTCTGTGATTTTTGCAACAGTGACAGCTTGGCTTGGGAGCGGCACCTTTTTCGGAATTGGTGCAAATGAAGAGTCTACGAATCTTGATTGCTGATGACCACGACCTGATCCGCCGAGGCGTGAAGTCGTTGCTCGAATTGCACAATGGCTGGAAAGTTTGTGCGGAGGCAAGCAAGGGGCCGGAGGCTGTCGAAAAGACCGAGCAACTCAAGCCGGATGTCGTGATTATCGACGTTTGCATGCCGGAACTGAACGGCGTAGAGGCAACACGCCAAATCCGCAAAGCCTCGCCTCGGACAGAGGTCCTGGTGCTCTCCGTGCACCATTCGGAGCATCTGATTCGTGAGATCCTGGACGCGGGTGCACGCGCGTTCGTGGTCAAAACGGACTGCGATAACGACTTGGTTCGGGCCGTCGAAGCGCTGGGCGAACATAAGCCTTTCTTCAACGCTTATGCAACGGAAATGCTCCTCGGCGGGTATGGACTGGAAAAGCCACTGGCGACGACACCACAATCGTTCCTAGGAGAACGATTGACGCCGCGGGAACGCGAAATTGTTCAACTGCTGGCCGAAGGCCGGACGAGCAAGGAGATTGCAACACTGCTAAGGATCAGCTCGAAAACGGCCGAAACGCACCGGGCCAATATTATGCGAAAGCTGCAATTCCATTCCGTGGGGGAAGTTGTTCGCTACGCCGTGCGTAACCAAATCATCGACCCATAAACCATTCGTCCACAGACACACCGTGAAGTTTGCCCTTTTCGAGGGGGCGGGCCGGCAAGTGTTTGGCACGGGCCTGAGAACCGCATTGGAATTGGCTGAGAGCCTTCGTACAGAAAACGCCGAGGCGTTCTTACAGTAGTTTACCGATGGACTCAACACATTGCTGTAGTTATACTTAACGGGATTAGGTAGGCATTTCAGACTTAAGAACCGCGTCGCCCGGCTGCGGTACTTGCGCACGAAAAGCTGTACAACGAACTAACTCTTCGTGCCGCGGATGGTCGTCACACTGGACTCACGAGACCAGCCCCAGTGTTCTTGGTGTCGATCCGCTCTGCGCAAACCGATTACAGGGATGTTCAAGGGGCGTCGATGCTTTGGACTATCTTCATCGTGTTGTTCTGTCTCTGGCTGCTAGGAGTTCTTACGCCGTCGGCGTTGGGCGATTATATGCATGTTCTGCTGGCACTGGCGGTGGCGACACTGCTGCTCCGGTTCTTCGGTAAGCGCAGCGCGGTAGACTGACGCAAGGACGGTCGCTGTGACTGAAGGAAAGTTGTTCACTTCGTGGCCAGGTCGCGTCAGAGGATCGTGAAACAGCGGCGCCAGTTCATACCCAGGATGTATGCTACATTGAACCACCGGAAAACAGCAGCGTTGAACATCGGTTCGTTCAGATCGGGGATTGTGAGTGAAGTGGCGCCTGCGATGGTTGAGGCGTCCGAAATCTCGCACTCCTGAGCCGACAGGTGGGACGAACTGGGCTGCGTCACCCTCATCCATCTCGAACGTGAACCGCCGATCCCAAGACCCGATTCGCGCCGAACTGTTAAGCCTGGAGCGGCTCGAGCAGCACGCGGAGGAGCTGGCAGCCAACCATACGGTCGCGCCACCTTCGCGAAAGAGTCGGCCTTTGACGCCGCGGGTAGTCGAAAACGGCCGAGTTCTCCTTGAGTGCTACCGATCGCTGGCGACAGCCGTGCAGCAAGAATACGCTGTTACTCCCGCTGCCGAATGGCTGGTCGACAATTTTCATACGGTGGACGAGCAAGTCCGCGAGATTCGCGACCATCTTCCGCAAGGGTTCTATCGAAAACTTCCGAAGCTTGCATCGGGGCATTTGGAAGGATTCCCGCGTGTGTTTGGGGTGGCGTGGGACTTCGTCGCACACACAGATAGCCGCCTCGATACAGACGTGCTGCGGCGGTTCATCGACGCGTATCAGCACGTTCAGCCTCTCACGATCGGCGAACTTTGGGCGCTGACCATAACGCTTCGCGTCGTCCTTGTCGAAAACCTTCGCCGCATCGCGGAAACAATTATTCGCGGGCGCTCCGCACGACGGGAAGCCGACAACCTGGCAGACCATCTTGTCGGCGCTCATGGACAACCGCCTGTTAAGCCGGAACGCGTCCTTACCGAAATCGGGAATACGCCTCTTGCCGAAGCTTTTGCGGTTCGATTACTGCAGCGTTTGCGGGATCTGAGTCCAAACGTCCGGCCCGTGCTGCTTTGGCTGGATCAACGGCTAGCCTCGCAAGGAACGACGGCGGACGAGATTGTCCGCGCGGAACATCAGCAGCAGGCGGCAATGAATGTCACGGTGCGGAACATCATCACCAGCATGCAGCTGATTTCCGCGCTGGACTGGCACGATTTCTTCGAAAGCGTCAGCCTCGTCGACAGGATTCTTGGGGAAAATTCCAATTTTCCCCAGTTGACGTTTACCACTCGCGATTCGTATCGACACGCGATCGAGGATCTGTCTCGGCATTCGTCGAATTCCGAAACTGACATCGCGCGCGCGGTCGCAAACCGAATCGAAGCAGCCCGCCGAGAAAACGATTGCGGGCCTAACGAGATCCGAGCCGATCCGGGGTACTACCTTGTCTCGCGTGGGCGTCTCAGATTCGAGCATGAAGTCGGCTATCAACCCGCACTTTCGCGAAAGCTCTTGCGACTGTACATTCGCCACGGCGCTCTAGGGTACCTGGGAACGATTGCCGCCCTCACCGCCGCGATTGCGGTCGTTTATCCGGTTCTGCGCGACGCAAATGCCGGCGTCACCGTGGGCTGGCTTGTGCTGCTTGGTTTCCTGGCTCTGATTCCAGCTTCCGACCTGGCAATCGCTCTGATCAACCGATTTGTTACCGACCTGCTCCAACCCAGGGGACTGCCGCGCATCGACTTGAAAAAAGGCATTCCGGAGCAGTTCAGGACTCTTGTCGTCATTCCTACGCTTCTCGCAAAGGCGACCGACGTTGACGAGCTGATCGGCCACCTTGAAGTGCATTTCCTTGCAAACCAGAACGGATGTTTACACTACGCATTGCTTTCCGACGGGTTGGACGCCGCACAGGAAAGTCTTCCGACTGATGGCTCTCTTCTGGCGGAAGCGATAAGCGGAATCGCACGTTTGAACCGACTCTATGGTCCCGCGCCGGGCGGCGGCTTGCGCTTTCTACTATTCCACCGCAAGCGAGTTTGGAACCCGTCCGAGGGCAAGTGGATGGGTTGGGAGCGGAAACGCGGAAAACTGCACGAACTGAACCGGTTTCTTCACGGATCGACCACAACGACGTTTATGCCGCTTGAGGCTTCCGTATTTGAACGTCTCGAAGGCGTTCGATACGTTCTTACACTGGACTCGGACACTCGCCTGCCCCGTGGCACCGCTCAACAACTAATTGGCACGATTGCTCATCCGTTGAACCGGGCTGTTTTCTCGGAGCGAGCGGGACGTGTTGTGATGGGCTACGGGGTGGTCCAACCGCGGGTCACCGCTTCTCTTCCAACGGAGAATGAGGGCACATTTTTCCAACGCATCTTTTCGGGTCCGTCCGGAATTGATCCTTATCCGTCCGCAATCTCCGACGTTTATCAGGATTTATTTCACGAGGGTTCCTACACCGGCAAAGGCCTCTACGACATCGACGCCTTCGAGCGATCTCTTGCTGGGAAGACTCCGGAGAACGCGCTCCTGAGCCACGATCTTTTCGAGGGGACCTTCGCCCGCACAGCTCTGGTGACAGACGCCGAATTTTTCGAGGAATACCCGGCACAATATTCGCTTTCAGTTGCGCGTCAGCATCGCTGGGCTCGGGGCGATTGGCAACTGCTTCCGTGGATTTTCGGGCAGGGTCCCAGACAGCATCGCGCCAATTTGCCCATCGTTGGCAGATGGAAAATGCTCGACAATTTGCGCCGCTCGCTTTCGGCACCCGCAGCGTTTCTGGCATTGCTTGCCGGGTGGCTGATTCCGGGCTCGCCGCCTGGCATTTGGAGCCGATTCATAGTCGCCACAATCGCAATTCCGGCGCTGCTGCCGTTCTTCATGGGTCTGAACCCGCGAGCAGGCATCTCGAAGCGCAGTTATCTTCGAGGAGTGCTTTCCGATCTCGCCACTGGAGCGTTGCAAGCTCTCTTCACGATCACCTTTCTTTCATATCAGGCCTGGCTGATGGCGGACGCGATTTGCCGCACGGTGTTCCGCCTGTCCGTCTCACGCAAACACCTGCTTGAATGGATCACCGCCGCACAGGCCAAGCATATGGTCGACCTCAGGCCTGGCGCTGTGTATCTGCGCATGGTCGGCGGAGTGCTGCTTGCCGTGGTTGCTGCGATTGTGTTGGCTATCGTTCGCCCGAGTGCGTTCATGGCAGCCGGACCATTTATCGGCCTTTGGTTAGTGGCTCCCGCACTCGCACGCTGGATCAGCCTTCCGCCGGCTACTCCTAAGACGGAGACCGTTTCCGCCGAACAGCGGGAATACCTCCGACTGAGCGCGCGGCGCACGTGGCGATTTTTCGAGAAATTCGTTTCGGAGGAAGACCACTTCCTGCCTCCGGACAACTTTCAGGAAGATCCAAAGCCAATGGTGGCCCATCGGACTTCCCCCACCAACATGGGCCTGTCGCTGCTCACCACGCTGGCGGCTCATGATTTCGGCTGGATCGGCATCGCGGAAACGATCGAGCGCATTCAGAAAGCGTTCGACACGATGAGCCGGCTTGAGAAGTTTCGCGGCCATTTTCTCAACTGGTACGACACACGATCGCTTGAACCGCTCGATCCGAGATACATTTCTTCGGTTGATAGCGGCAATCTGGCCGGACACCTGATCGCGGTCGCCAATGGCTTGCGCGACCTTGAAAAATCCGCGGTCGCCTGCAATCTGGATTTGGGCATTCAGGACAATCTGGAGCTGTTGCGCGCCTCGCTTGTTAAAATTCCCGAAACTCGCCCCACGCAAATCGTCACGAGGAAACAAATTCTTTCCGCTGCCGACGCGTTTGCCGACGTTCTGCACCGGCAGGCGCACGATGCATCGGACCTGGTGGCTCGAATCTCGGCGCTTCGCTCCCGCGCGCGTGCTTTGGCCGACATCGCGCAGACATTCTGCCGAGAACGGGAGGATTCGCCGGATTCGGAATTGCAGCGCTGCTCGGATGCGATTTTGCGGTGCGTCGAAAGCCATCTTCGGGATGCGGAGATTTTGATCCCTTTATCGATGCTGGACACGCAATCGCGGATTCCTGAGTCCGATGCGGAGCCGGCCAATTATCACGCACCCCGCTTGCAAATCGTAAATCACAAGACATCGCGTCGCTTGACGTCCGTTTGCGGACGTCTGCCATGCCTGGCCAACAGTGCGGAAATATTCGAGCAGGCGCTGGACGAACTCCGCGAGTCCGAGGTTGGCGTCCCCGAGGCGCCGGAAGAGATTTCAACCAGCCTGCAGGTGCAGCGTGCTGCTGAAAATGCCGCCGCATTGGGTCGCCGTCTTGCTGGGCTGATCCAATCTGCGGAAAGCATGGTCCGGTCCATGGATTTCACGTTCCTTTTCGACCGATCACGCAAGCTGTTCTCGATCGGCTACCGGCCGAAGGAAGGCATTTTGGACTCAAGCTGCTACGACCTGCTCGCGTCCGAGGCCCGCCTGACCAGCTTCGTTGCGATCGCCAAAGGCGATATTGAGGCTTCGCATTGGTTCCGGCTTGGCCGTTCGTTCACGCCGATCGGTCGCGGCTCCGCGCTGATCTCCTGGTCTGGCTCGATGTTCGAATATCTGATGCCGGCCCTGGTGATGCATTCGCCGGCGGGGAGTGTCCTGCATCTAACGAATGAACTGGTGGTTCAACGGCAGATCGAGTACGGCGCGCAGAGACATGTCCCCTGGGGTATCTCCGAATCAGCGTTCAACGCGCGCGATCTTGATCTGACGTATCAATACTCCGGGTTCGGCATTCCCGGCCTCGGCCTGAAACGCGGCCTGAGCGAAGATCTGGTGATCGCGCCCTATGCCACCGCTCTGGCAGCGATGATCGACCCTTGCGATGCCGCCCGCAATTTCCAGGTAATCGAGCGCGACGGCGGCGTGGGAACGTATGGCTTCTACGAATCGCTGGACTTCACGAAGACCCGGGTCCCGGAGGGCCAGGACCTCGCCGTGGTTCACACATACATGGCGCACCATCAGGGAATGTCGCTCATCTCGCTGGCGAATGTTCTACTGGCCGACGTAACGCAAAATCGTTTTCACGCCGAACCTATCATCCAGGCGACTGAACTGCTGCTCCAGGAACGCACTCCGCGGGACGTGCTCGTTGCGCATCCTCGCGCGGAGGAAGTGAAAGCTGCGGCGCACGTGCGCGAGGTTTTCCCGACGATCGAACGGCGTTACACGACGCCGCACGAGGCGCTGCCGCGCACGCAATTACTCTCAAATGGAAAGTGCGCGGTGATGCTTACTTCGGCAGGTTCGGGTTACACGCGACGCGGGGACATCGCCGTGACGCGATGGCGTGAAGATGCAACGCGCGATTGCTGGGGTTCATACGTCTATCTCCGGGACGTGAAGTCAAACGACGTCTGGTCCGCCGGATACCAGCCCAGTCTCGTCGAACCCGATTCTTACGAAGTGACGTTCTACGAGGACCGCGCCGAATTCAGCCGTCGCGACGGCTCCATCGTTACGGCGCTGGAAGTGGTGCTCTGTTCCGAAGACGATGCCGAAATGCGGCGCGTGTCGATCACGAATTACGGCTCGCAGGAGCGCACGATCCAAGTCACGTCATACGCTGAAATCTGTCTCACTTCGCAGGCCGCCGATCTGGCACATCCCGCATTTTCGAACCTGTTCGTTGAAACGGAATTCGATCGACGCTCGGGCGCGCTGCTGGCAACGCGACGCCGACAGTACGATCAGCAGCAGCCGGTGTGGCTGACGCATCTCGCCGTGGTGGAAGGCAACGAGGTTGGTGAGGTTCAGTACGAAACGGATCGCGCTAAGTTCATTGGGCGCGGCCGCTCGCTTCGAACCCCAGTTTCGATTAACGATGCAGCCGTGCTTTCGAATACCGCCGGTGCCGTTCTCGATCCGGTGATCAGCCTGCGGCGCACCATTCGTATTGCACCAAACAAATCCGCTCGCGTGGTTTTTACGACCGGCATCACGTCGTCGCGCGAAGAGGCGTTGGCGATGGCTGACAAGTATCGCGACCCGAGTATTTTCGAGCGTACGCTCACACTCGCATGGACGCAGGCTCAAGTCCAGCTTCATCATCTGAACATCCAGCCGGACGAGGCCAACCTGTTTCAGCGGCTGGCGAATGTGATCTTGTATTCCGATCCGTCGCTGCGTCCCGCTCCCGCCGTTCTCGGCTGCGCGTTCATCGATGTCCGTCAGCTCTGGGGTCACGGCATTTCGGGCGATCTTCCGATCGTTTTAGCGCTGATCGATCAGACAGAGGACGTCGAAATGATCCGTCAGCTGCTCCGGGCGCACGAGTACTGGCGACTGAAACAGGTGCCGGCCGATCTCGTTATCATTAATGAAGAGCCTGCATCATACGAACAGGAACTGCACAGCTCGCTCGCTTCGGTGGTCCGAGCGAGTCAGTTGCGTCATTCAGCGAATGCCGACGACCGGCGTGGCGATGTTTTTCTCCTTCGCTCCGATCTCGTTCAGCCGCAGGTGCGGCGAATCCTGGAAAGCATCGCCCGCGCTGTTCTCGTGGGACGTCGCGGCTCGCTCGCGGATCAACTCGACCGCGCTTCGCAACGCTCCGACAAATCCATTCGTTTGCGCATCGCACGCACCGCGCACACGCAGACGCCGGCCGAATCGCGGGCCGCGCAGACCGCCGACCTCGACTTTTTCAACGGACTGGGCGGCTTCGCCAACAATGGCAGTGAGTATGCGATCGTGCTCGACGAAGGCCTGCGCACGCCTCAACCGTGGATCAACGTGATCGCAAATCCCGCATTCGGCTTCCTCGCGTCGGAATCTGGTTCGGGGTATACGTGGTCCATCAACAGTCGTGAGCATCAACTCACGCCGTGGTCGAACGATTCGGTCACCGATCCTCCGGGTGAAGCGATTTACATCCGCGATGAGGCCGACGGCAGCCTTTGGACGCCCACCGCGCTTCCCATTCGTAATGAAGCCGCGTCCTACACCGTCCGCCATGGCCTGGGCTACTCGCGTTTCGAGCACATCTCGAACGGAATTCGCTGCTCGCTTCTCCAATATGTGCCGCTGGCCGACATGATCAAGATTTCGCGCCTTTCGCTTCGCAACGATTCGCCCCGTACCCGGCGGCTGTCGATTACGGCTTATGCCGAATGGGTTCTTGGAAATTTGCGAAGCGCCACGGCGCCTTATCTGATTACAGAAATCGATTCAGAAACGGGCGCGTTATTTGCGCGTAGTGTCCATGCTGGGGAATTCGCCGGCCGAATCGCATTCGCCGACCTCGCCGGCCGTCAGCAGTCGTTTGCTGCCGACCGCAAGGAGTTCATCGGTCGCCATCGCTCGCTCGACTCGCCTGCTGCGTTAGATCGTGGCGCGCCGCTGTCCGGCAAAGTGGGCGCGGCTCTTGATCCTTGCGCAGCGCTGCAGACGTCTGTCGAGCTCCGCCCGGGCGCGGAAACGGAGATCATCTTTTTCCTTGGCGACGCAGCCAATGAAGCCGAAGCTCGGCGGCTTGTAGCGAAATATCGCGGAACCGATCTTGACATGGTGCTCAATGAAATCCGTTCGTACTGGGAAAACCTAGCCGGCGGCGTACAGGTGAGCACGCCCGATCATGCGATGGACATCATGCTGAATCATTGGCTTCTGTACCAGACTTTGTCCTGTCGGATTTGGGGGAGAACCGCCCTGTATCAAGTCAGCGGCGCTTACGGATTCCGCGACCAGCTTCAAGACGTCCTGGCTCTGTGCGTGCCAAAGCGTGATATTACACGCGAGCATCTCCTTCGCGCCGCTGGCCGGCAATTTACTGATGGCGATGTGCAGCATTGGTGGCATCCGCCCTCCGGCCGTGGCACACGCACGCGCATTTCTGACGACCGACTCTGGCTTCCCTACGCCGTGTCGCATTTCATCGAGCGCACCACGGATATGTCTCTGCTCGATGAACGCGTTCCCCTCCTCGAAGGCCAACCGATACCTGAGGGCCAGGCTGACTCGTACTTCGAGCCGCATGCATCGCAGGAAAGCGCGACCGTCTATGAGCACTGCGCTCGCGCGATCGACTCCAGCCTCGCATCTGGCGTTCATGGGCTTCCATTGATGGGTACCGGCGACTGGAACGATGGCATGAATCGCGTCGGCGAAGGAGGAAAAGGCGAAAGTGTTTGGCTTGCATGGTTCCTGCACACTGTGTTGACGCGTTTCTCCAAGATTGCCTCCGATCGAGACGAGCATGAGCGCGCCCAGAAGTGGCGACTTCACATCTCCGCGCTGCAGGCGGCTCTCGAACGAGAGGCCTGGGATGGCCAATGGTATGTCCGCGCTTTTTACGACGATGGCTCTCCGCTCGGATCGTCACGCAATCAGGAATGCCGCATCGATTCGATCGCGCAATCCTGGGCCGTCATCAGCCGCGCTGCCGAGCCGCGCCGCGCGCGCCAAGCGATGATGTCCGTTTACGATAATCTCGTCGTCCGACCGGATGGTCCTGTTCTTCTGTTTACGCCGCCGTTTGATGATTCGGCTTCGCCTACAAATGCTGTACAACCTGTCGCCGCCGCAATGCCCCGAGGCAGAACGGCCGCCGACGAAGGTCATCCTGTCGCTACAGAAGCCGAAATGGCGTCCGGGGCGGCTGTTTCCGCGCACGCCGCGGCAGTGGCGAACCCAGGAGGCAATGGCCAGCACCTAGCGGAACGGCCAGCGAATGGAAGCGGCTCGGCACAAACCGAACGCTATGTTTCCACGGGCTCCGATCGGCCGATCGTGGTAGCCGAAACCATTGCTCCGAAAGTGGGCGCACCGTCCGAGGATCTCGTACGGCATGACCCCGGGTACATAAAGGGTTATGTTCCCGGAATTCGCGAAAACGGAGGCCAATACACGCACGCGGCCGTTTGGGACGTTCTTGGTTACGCGATGCTCGGCGACGGAGATCGCGCGCTCGAAGTATTTCGGATGCTCAATCCGATCCATCACTCGAGTTCGCGCGCCGGTGTGCAGCGGTACAAAGTTGAACCTTACGTGCTGGCAGGCGACATGTACTCCGAGGCTCCGCACGTAGGGCGCGGAGGCTGGACCTGGTACACGGGCTCCGCAGGTTGGCTTTATCGCGTCGGCATCGAGTGCATCCTCGGATTTCAAATACACGGTCTGATTCTTCACATCGATCCGTGCATTCCGCGCACATGGCCCGGCTTCACGATCACCTTCCGGTACCATTCGGCGGTCTACGCGATTCGAGTCGAGAATCCTTCGTCCGTTTCTCATGGCGTGGCACTCACCCGCGTTGATGGCGTCCTTCGCGCTGGCATAGCGGACATTCGCCTCGCCGACGATCATCAACACCACGAAATCCTTGTAGTCCTCGGCTAACCTTCGCACATCTTTTTGTGCGCGCCAGGTGGTTGGTCAATCACGGCCGTTTCAGACACCCGCAGTGATTACGCCGACTCCGCGCGGGCATTCGCTGCGTTGTTGCAACTCTTTTCGGAATCGCAAATGGCGAAGGCGGGTCAGTTCGACGAGCGGATGCCACGCCGCATGCACGAGGTGATATTTAATCAGAAGTCTCCAGAATCGATTCGACCGCTTGTACAAATACGACATGGCGAGATAGGGCGCCGCCGCGCGCCAATCCTCCGGCCGCCTTCGCCAAATCGAGGCGTGCGAAAACAGTCTGTGATACAGCCATGCGTAGCCCTCTTCCAGCTCCTCGGGCGACATATGCTTCGGGCGGAATACCGCATGCGCCGTGTCATACAGAGTCCAATCCCGGTGCAATAAGCGCCCTTCGCGTTCCATTTGACGGAAGAGCGGCGTGGCCGGGTATGGGGTAAGAATATGGAATGTGGAGCACTCGACCCTGTTTTGCTCGACCCATTCTGCCGTCCGCTGGAAAACATCTTTCCGGTCGTGATCGAATCCCAGAACGAACGAGCTGTTCACTTGAATTCCATTCTGATGCAACATGCGGACACGCCTTGCATAATCGCCGGCTTTCGGCGTTTTCTTTCGAGCGTCGATCAGATTTTCGTCCGTCAGCGACTCGAATCCCACAAACACGCCCGTGCACCCCGCCAGCGCCATATCACGAATCAAAGCCGGATCATCTGTCACATCGATGGAAACCGCCGCACTCCAGATTTTCTTCAATGGCCGCAGCGCCGCGCATAGTTTCCGCAGATAGGGCCGGTTCGAACCGAGATTGTTGTCGATGAAGACGGCGTACGGCTCTCCGTTTGACAAAAACTCCGCCGCAACCTGTTCCGGATCACGCATCCGATATGGCATGCGCAGTCCATCAGTCGCCAGATAACAGAACCCGCATCGGTTATGACAGCCGCGGGTGGCTATGAGGCTCGTCGTTGTCAGAAAGCCGCTCCGAGGCAGAATCGACCGCTTTGGAGTTGGATCGTTGCGGTATTCGTTTTCGTAAGTTGCGGCATAACGCGGCTGCAGGTGTCCGGCTTCGACGTCCGCCAGAATCCGTGGCCACAACTGCACGCCGTCGCCTAAAGCAAGGGCGTCAGCGTGGGTGGCGCACTCCTCCGGGCACGAAAGAACGTGCAATCCGCCAAGGACCACCTTGCTTCCCCGCTTGCGGTACCACTGGGCTAGCTCGAACGCCCTGCTGGCAAACGTCAAGTGCACCGTAATGCCCACCACTTCGGGCATCGGCGTGACCGGCGGCCGTCCATCGAGCAGGTTTTCGTCCCAATAGCGCAATTGCCAGTGCTTCGGAGTGGTCGCAGCAAAGCTTGTTAACGCCAGTGTCGGAGTGAGCACGTGTTTGCCGAAACTCGCGTGAGGATCTTTCGGATAAAACGGATTGAGAAGGAGGGCGTAGCGGGGCTGAACCGGGCCTGACGGTGCGACATCATCTAAGATGGGCGGCTGTTTCATTTCCGTGGGACACCAAAGTCGTTTGCGAACGTGCATGAGCGGGACACCTCCTCAATGGAGAGTACTTTATATTATAAAGTACTTCCTGTCCAACGAAAAGTTCGGGGTAGTCGTCGGCTGAATCAACAGGCGAGAAGGCCCCATTCCAACCCGGGGCCGATACGGGCACTGGACGTCTACGCCAAGAGTTGCTCTGCTTGAATGGAACTCGGCGATCGCGATTCCCTGCTATTCTGAAAATGGAGATGAATAATGCGCGTCAACTCTATTTTCTGCTGCTCTTCCGCATAACACGGACGTTTTCCGCCGGTCTGATCGCGGTCGCCTTTCCTTATTACGTTCTGACGCAATTTCACTACAGCGCCTTCACGCTTGGCCTGATCTATGCGGCTGCGACCGTAGCGACAGCGGCTTTCGCACTTCTGCTTGGCTATCTGGCCGACGTTTGGAGCCGCAAATGGACGCTCCTGCTCGCCGGCCTGTTGCTGCCTGCCGGAGCCGTTCTGGCGTTCAGTTCGGGACATCTGACGATCTTGTTCGCAGCCGCAATGCTTGGCGGCTTCTCCGCTACGGGAGCCCGCGCGTCGGGAGCAGCTGGCGGAGCGGCCCAGCCAGTGCAAAATGCAGTAATTGCTGACCTGACGGACCTGAGCAACCGTACTCGCTATTTCGCGATTTTTGTCTTCTTGAGCGGACTCGCCGGAGCGGGCGGAATGCTAATGGCCAAGGCCGTAGGAGGACGCGACGCATTTCTCGCGGCGTTCCTGATCAGCGGCGTCGGGCTTCTTGCGATCTTGCCGCTTGCGTTTCCGGATCGGCGGAGCCGCACTGGGCCAAAATTTCGCTTGAAGAGTCTGAAGGTGATCGGCAAATTCTCGATTACAGGCGCGGTGAATGGTTTCTCGCAGGGACTGATCATGCCTTTCCTGATCCCGTTCTTCGTGATCGTCTACCACATTCCAAGGCAGCACATGGCAGTGTATGGTTTCGTCGCGGAGATCCTCAGCTCGACAGCGCTGCTGCTTGCTCCGTCGATTGAACGCCGCGTGGGATTTGTAAAAGGTATCGCGTTCACGCGCGGCGCGGGCGCGCTTCTGCTGCTTTTGCTGCCGCTCACGAAGAACTTGCCGTTGGCGCTGGCGATTTACGTACTGACGCCGACGCTGCGCGTGGTTGCCGTTCCGGCGCAGCAGACCGCGCTGACGGCAATGGTTCACGAAAGTGAAACGGGGAGGGCAATGGGGGTCAATCAGGTGGCGAGGCTCTCGGCGTCAACGGGCGCCATCTTGTTCACCGGGTGCGCCTTCGCCGCAGAGGACATCGCGCTGCCGTTCTACGCCTACGCCGCTGTCATTGCTTTCAGCCTCGTGCTTTATTTCCGCTTCTTCGGCGCACGTCCGGAACTTCGGCCAGATTGACCGTAACTCAGAAGGCTTTGGAACTTTCACTCAGTCGTTTCGTTAAGCACTGACCGCAGCGCCGGCTTAAGCTGTGGCAAACGGAACTCATAGCCGTTCTCGATCACCTTCGACGGCACGACGCGCTGGCTCGCGAGCAGCAACTCGTCTGCCATTTCGCCCAACACGAGCCGCAGCGCAAATGCGGGAGCCGGGAAAACCGCGGGCCGATGCACAATTCGCGCAAGAATGTTCGTGAAGTCGGTATTGCGCACTGGAGCTGGCGACACCACATTGATTGGTCCGAGCAGTTGTTCGTCTGCAAGCGCCAGGCGAATCACGCCCACCACGTCTTCCAACGCGATCCACGAAATCCATTGCCGACCGGTGCCCAGCCGTCCGCCTACTCCCCACTTGAATGGCGCAAACATTTTTGGCAAAGCCCCGCCTTTGGCCGACAGAATCATGCCGAAGCGGAGCAGCGCTACTCGAAGTCCAAACGATTCCGCGCGCAGTGACTC
>JBOGNK010000073.1:0-19293 GCA_050747085.1 Candidatus Acidiferrales bacterium | reverse complement strand
AGCATACTCGATCTTTGTGGTCCCATCGCGCCTGCTACTAAACTGGGAAGCAAAGGGGGTGGGAAGACAAAGACCGCCGTGCTAGAGTAGCGCGCCGTGAGTAAAGACGCGCTGACACCGAGAGATTCGAAGCCAGTACAGAGTGCTCCGAAGCATGAAACGCTGCCTCCGGAGAAGCTCCGTTGGTATTGCAATCCTGCCCAGATTCCCTTCCAAACCACCGCTGAAGTCGAACCCGTCACCGCGGCTTTCGGACAGGAGCGCGCCGTTCGCGCGCTGAAAATGGGAGTAGAACTCACCGCGTCGGGGTACAACGTTTTCGTCTGCGGGCTTTCAGGCATGAGCCGGGGCGGATTGATTGTGCGGATGATTGAGGAAATGCATCCGCAGTGCGAGCCGGCGCCCGATCGCTGTTACGTCAACAATTTCAAGAATTCCGACCGTCCGCGTCTGCTCACTCTGCCGCGCGGGCAGGCAAATGCGTTCAAGAAGGAAGTGGGATCGGGAACCGACTTCCTCCGTCGGCGAATTCCGCAGGTTTTTGAGGGCGAGCCGTTTCAGCGGCAAAAGACACGCATCGTGGAGCGGTTCACGCTGCGTGAAAAGGAATTGATGGACGACTTTACCCGCCGCATTGCGCGCGAGCAGTTTGCGCTGGGACGCATGCAAGTCGGCGCGGTTGCGCTACCTGAGATTTTTCCTGTCCTCGACGGACAAATGGTGCCGATCGAAGAGATTCCCAAGATGGTGCAGGAAGGCAAAATCGAAAACACCGCGGCCGAGGAGCTCGAGCGGAAATACGATCAATTCCGGCAGGAATTCACCATCGTCTATCGGAAGACTCTTTCGCTCTCGCGTGAGTTGGCTAGTGAAATGAGCTACCTCGAGCAGGAAGCCGCTTCGGTTCTCGTCGATGGCGTGATCGAGGAACTGAAAGAGAAATATCCAAGCCCGCAAATTGCCGAATACCTGGAGGAAGTGCGGCACCACATCCTTGATAACCTTGACCCGTTCAGGGAGCGCGAGGGCGAAGACGACCGCCAGCCCCCATCTGAGAGCGATGGCATGCCGCGGCCGGAACGGCAAGACCGCGATCCATTCCGCGTCTATGGCGTGAACGTGATCCTCGCGCACAGCGAACCGGAGAAATGCCCGGTGATTTTCGAGACGGTTCCGACGTACACGAACATGTTCGGCACGGTTCATCGGAGCTACGACGCGCGCGGCGGCTGGAATTCGGACTTTATGGATTTGCGTGGCGGCTCGATGCTGCGCGCTGACGGCGGCTTCCTGGTGATGTATGCCCTGGACACGCTTACCGAAACGGGTGTTTGGCGAACGCTGAAGCGCACATTGAATCACGGAAAACTGGAGATCCAGCCGGTCGACGTCTTTTTTCCCTTTGCCTCCGCTGCGATGAAGCCCGAACCGATAGAGATCCACACGAAGATCATCCTGATCGGCGATCGCGATATGTTCGAGCTGCTCTACGAATTCGAGGAAGATTTCAGGAAAATATTCAAAGTCCGCGTCGAGTTCGACGAGGAAATGAAATGGAGCGACGAGCTGGTTCGCCACTACGCGGGAACGCTCCGAAAACTCATCGACGACGAAAAGCTGCCGCATTTTGACCGCACGGCCGTCGCAGCAATCCTCGAAGATGGAGTGCGCCGTGCCGGCCGCCGCGGCAAGGTTACGGCTCGTTTTTTCGAACTGGCCGACCTCGCGCGCGAAGCCGCTTATGAGGCCCATCACAAGGGCGACTCCGTCGTCACCGCCAGCCACGTTCAGCAAGCGCGTGATGCGAAAGTGGAGCGCCATAATCTGGTCGAGACCAAGATCCGCGAGATGATCGAGCAGAAAGTGATCTTCATCGACACGGAAGGTTCGCGCGCCGGTCAAGTCAACGGATTGAGCGTGCTGGAGATCGGCGGCTACGCGTTCGGCAAGCCGGTGCGTATCACTGCCTCCGCGGCGCTGGGCAAGAACGGCATCATTAACGTGGAGCGCGAGTGTAACCTGAGCGGAAGGTTCCACGACAAAGGCGTGCAGATTATCTCCGGCTACTTGCGCCGCATATTCTCGCAGGATAAGCCGCTTTCGCTCTCGGCAAGCATCTGCTTCGAACAATCGTATGGCGGCGTGGACGGCGACAGCGCCAGTTCCACGGAGATTTATGCTCTGCTATCCGCGCTTTCCGGCTACCCCGTGCGCCAGGAGCTGGCCGTCACTGGTTCGGTAAACCAGCAAGGAGATGTGCAACCCATCGGCGGCGTGAACGAAAAGATCGAGGGCTTTTACGACGTTTGCCGCATTAAAGGGCTCACTGGCAATCAGGGAGTGCTCATCCCCGCGCCGAACGTTGAAGACCTGATGTTGCGTAAAGATGTCGTCGAGGCTGTCGCCGATGGCAGGTTCCACGTTTATCCGGTCAGCGCAATTACGCAAGGAATCGAGATCCTGACCGGCGTGCGCGCGGGAACGCGCGATTCCTCTGGAAAGTTCGAAGCCAACACGGTTTTCGCCAAAGTTGACGAGCGGCTCCAGGAAATGGCGACCACCCTGCATCGTTACGACTGACCTTTCATTCTGCTCTGCGCCGTGCAGCTTGCTGCTGTACGGGTCGCGGTCTATCATTAATGTTTTAGTGGATCGAGCTTCGCGACTCTTGTACGAACCGCGTCTCCTCAGCGAAAGGAACCATGCCACCGGCACCGCAAATGACGAAAGCGCCCATCGAGGGCGTCAAAAACTTGATCGCCGTCGCCAGCGGCAAAGGTGGCGTAGGCAAGACCACTGTCGCTGTTAATCTGGCAATAGCATTGAAAAATCAGGGTGCAACGGTCGGACTGCTCGACGCGGACGTCTACGGCCCGAACGTGCCGGTAATGCTGGGTACGCAAGAGCAGCCGCAGGCCCTCGACGAACGGACGATCATCCCTGTGCAGGCTTACGGCGTAAAGATGATCTCGATGGGCCTGCTGAATCCAGGCGATAAGCCGCTGATATGGCGCGGGCCGATGCTGCACAGCGTGATCCAGCAGTTTTTGCGCAGCGTGCGTTGGGGACAGCTCGATTACCTGATCGTCGATTTGCCTCCGGGCACGGGCGACGTTCAGTTGACGCTGATCCAGAGCGCGCCCCTAACGGGCGCCGTGATCGTGACTACGCCTTCCATCGTCGCGCTGGCGGACGTGCGCAAAGCCATCGAAATGTTCCGTCAGGTGAACACAGAAATTCTTGGTGTAGTCGAGAACATGAGCTACTTCGCCTGCCCTCATTGCAGCGGTCGCATCGACGTGTTCGGTCACGGCGAAGGAGCCACGATGGCACGCATGTTCGGCGTGCCTTTCCTGGGCGAAATTGAGATCGACCCGCAGATTCGAATCGGTGGCGATACCGGAAAACCTGCTGCGTCGCTGGGAGAAGATGCACCCGGCGCAAAAAGCATTTACGCGATCGCCCGCGCCGTTGCGGATCGCGTGCAGGCCGTGAATGCGTCCGCGAATTCGCCCGCCGTCGAAATTCTCTGATTGACGAGCGCCCTCGGCGTCCTCCGATGTCGCCGTCAACTGGAGTTTGTGTTAAAGTCGCCGGCCGGTATCGCAGACTCGGAGCGACTTTAGCCTTGCAGAATGGAGACCGTATGAGGCGCTATTGGGCGATTTTGATTCTTGCTTTGGCCTCATCCGCAGTGGGGGCACCCGGACCGCTGAAGCCTGGAGACAGGGCTCCGAACTTCACCGCTCAAGCCAGCTTGGCGGGCAAGAATTTTGTCTTTTCGCTGAACCGGGCACTCAAAAAAGGGCCGGTCGTTGTCTACTTTTATCCCTCAGCATTCACCCAAGGTTGCGACATCGAGGCGCACACGTTCGCCGAGAACCAGCAAAAATTCGTTGCGGCTGGCGCTAGCATCATCGGCGTCTCGGCGGATAGCATCGAACGCCTTGATGCCTTTTCGTCGGCTCCGAGCTATTGCGCCGGCAAATTTCCGGTGGCGTCAGATTCCGATCTCAAGATATCGTCCTCGTATGACCTCACAGCGGCGAAAGGCGCGGGAGGCCTTAAGGATGTGCGAGGTGATGAAATCAACCATGCCTTTATCGAGCGCACGACTTTCGTAATCGGCAAGGATCACAAGATCGTTGCGGTGCTTTCCTCGAAGGCCGACCACCTGCATCCCGATCAACACGTGTATAAATCGCTGGAGGTGGTGCAGAAACTCACTTCCAGGTAGTCTCGCGTACTCGGGATTCCTCCCAGTCGAAGTTGACCGTGTGGGGCGAATTGCCTATACTTTGCGTTCGCCCCGGTCCTCGCTAATCGCAGTAGCTGCCATCCTTCTCCAATAATGGAAAATGGTGAACGGCAGGTTCCGGACCGCGTATGGCGGCATCTAAGACAAGAACAAATCCATGACAGAAGCGACTTGCAAACGAGAAATTGAGCTGGAGATTCCCGCGGAGAATGTCCAGAAGGCGGAGGAGAAAGTTGCGCGGGACATTGCGCGTGTCGCTCGCGTGCCGGGATTCCGTCCGGGGAAAGCGCCGGTGACGCTGATCCGCAGGCGGTTCGCGGAAGACATTCGAGGCGAAGTGATGCAGTCGCTGGTGCCTGAATACCTGGAAAAGGCTCTGGACGAGAAGAAGCTCGTGCCCGTGACGCGGCCAGAGGTGGAAAAGCTGGAATTCAAAGAGGGTGAGCCGCTGAAGTTCCGCGCGACCTTCGAGGTGCTGCCGGAATTCGAGCTGGGCGATTACAAGAATCTCGAGGTGAAGGTCGAAGCCGTCGAAGTAGGCGACACACAGGTGGACAAGACGATCGACGAGGTTCGTGACCGCATGGCGACATTCGTTCCAATCGAAGGCCGCGAGGCCAAAGATCAGGATTACGCGATCGTCAAGCTGATTGGAACGCCCGTTGGGGGCGGCGATCCGGTGCAAGCCGATGGCGTTCTGTGCCACATCGGCGGCGAAGAAACCCTCGAAGCGTTCACAGAGAATCTGCGAGGTGTGAATCCAGGCGAAATGAAGCGCTTCCGCGCGGAATATCCGAAGGATTATCCCGATCCGAAGCTGGCGGGAAAGGCCTACGACTACACCATCGAGGTTCAGGGGCTGAAAGAAAAGAAATTGCCCGAAGTGAATGACGAATTTGCGAAGGATGTCGCGTCGCAAAGCCAGCAGTTCAGCGGAGTGACTAACGTCGCCGAACTCCGGCAGAAAATTCGCGCTGATTTGGATGCCGCGAAGGACGAGCAGCAGGCGTCGCAGGCGCGCGAGAAGATTCTGGAGCTGCTCGTGCAGCGGCACGATTTCCCGGTGCCCGAAGCGCTGGTGGAAAGTCAGATGGACACGCGATTGGAGCGCGTGGTACGGTCGCTCGTCGCGCAAGGAGTCGATCCGCGAGCCGTAAACGTGGACTGGGTGTCGCTGCGGAAGCGGCAACAGGAACGCGCGCTGAGCGATGTGAAGGCGGAATTAATTCTCGATCGCATCGCGACGGCGGAAAATGTCGACGCGACGGATGAGGATGTGGATAAGGAGATCGCGAAATTGGCCGAGCGTAGCGACGAATCCGCAACAGCGATCCGCGCTCGCTTGACAAAACAGGGGGCCGTAGCTAGGATGAAGTCGAAGTTGCGTAGCGACAAGGCAATCGACTTACTCTACCGCACGGCACGGGTCGAGACGGTAGCCAAAAGCGAATCGTAATCTCGAACTCGGCCCCCTCAACGCGCGAATAACTTCCGAATGAGACAAACAGACGGTCCGAATCGGTACGCAACAACTCTGGTTCCCATGGTCGTCGAGCAGACGAACCGCGGCGAGCGCGCATACGATATTTACTCGCGCCTGCTGAAGGATCACATCATTTTCGTCGGCACTCCGATCGACGATCACGTAGCAAATCTCGTCACCGCGCAACTGCTGTTCCTGCAGTCGGAAGATCCCGAGCATGATGTCGCGTTGTACATCAACTCGCCCGGCGGATCGATTTCGGCGGGGATGGCGATCTACGACACCATGCAGTTTGTAAAACCCGACGTAGCGACGTATTGCATTGGCCAATCCGCATCCATCGCGGCCGTATTGCTGGCGGCCGGCGCTCCGGGCAAGCGCTACGCGTTGCCCAATTCCCGCGTGCTCATCCACCAACCCTGGATGTCCGGCCTCTCAGGCCAGGCTACGGACATTGATATCCATGCCAAAGAGATCATTCGCACTCGCGAGGCGCTCAACAAGCTGATGGCGCACCATACCGGGCAGCCAGTCGAGAAAGTCGAGAAGGATGTCGAGCGAGATTTCATCATGACGGCGGAGCAGGCGAAGGGTTACGGCATCGTCGATGAGATCATCTCGAAGCACCGCTGATTAACAGCGGCGGGCGCGTTCCACAGCGCGTTCCAAAAGGTTAGTAGTGAATTTTAATGATTTGCTCTCCGGGACTCCGATTCCGAATTAAAATACGCTATATTCCCGGTGCGCTTTCGAATCGAGGGGGACCTTGTCAGTGAAGCGGTTCACGCCAGAGGACGCCTTGCGGTGTTCGTTTTGCCATAAAACGCAGGAGCAGGTGGAGAAGCTCATCAGCTCTCCATCGGAATATCCGCGCTCGTACATTTGCAACGAATGCGTGGGCGTGTGCCAGCAGATCCTCGAGGACGAGAAGCGCGAACAGGCGGCGCCTGCGAACCGGCGGCTGCCGCGGCCTCCGGAAATCAAGGCGTTTCTCGACGGCTACGTGATCGGGCAGGACAAGACGAAGAAGAAGCTGGCGGTCGCGGTTTACAACCACTACAAGCGAATTTTCCTGAATCGGCAATCGGCCGACGTCGAGCTCGCCAAATCCAATATTCTGCTGATCGGTCCAACCGGAACGGGCAAGACGCTCCTGGCGCAGACGCTCTCGCGCATGCTCGAAGTGCCATTCGCGATTGTCGATTCGACGACGCTCACCGAGGCGGGATACGTCGGCGAGGACGTCGAAAATATCATCCTGAAACTGCTGCAGGCCGCAGACGGCGACGTCCAAAAGGCGCAGCAAGGCATCATATACATAGACGAAATCGACAAAATTTCTAAGAAGGACGAGAACCCCTCGATCACGCGCGACGTTTCGGGCGAGGGTGTGCAGCAGGCCCTGCTGAAGATTCTGGAAGGAACGGTGGCGAATGTTCCTCCGCAGGGCGGACGCAAGCACCCGCATCAGGAGTTCACGCCGGTCGACACGACCAACATTTTGTTCATTTGCGGCGGCGCGTTTGTTGGACTGGAAAAGGTTGTGGAGCGCAGAGTCGGGCAGAAGTCGCTCGGGTTCCACGTAGATACGCAGCCGACAACTCCCACCAAGCGCAACATCGAACTCCTAGAACAGGCACAGCCGACCGATCTGATCCGCTACGGGCTGATTCCCGAATTCGTTGGCCGATTGCCTGTCGTGGGCGTGCTCAGCGATCTCGATAAGTCAGCGCTCGTTCGGATCCTGACGGAACCGAAGAACGCGCTCGTGCGTCAGTATCAGCGCCTTTTCGAATTTGAAAATGTGCGGTTACGGTTCACGGACGATGCCCTTGAAACCGTGGCTGAGCTCGCGTTGCAACGGAAAGTCGGTGCGCGCGGTCTGCGCATGATTCTGGAAGATCTGATGCTCGAAATGATGTATCACCTGCCCGCTCAACGGAAGCTTCGCGACTTCGTAGTGACGGCCGATATGGTCAAGGGGCGCGAGATCAACTGGAGTTTGTTGGAAAAGGCGGGATGAAGATTGGGGATTCGGGACTCCATGTTTAATCGTGAAAAAGGCGAAGTGAAGCGCGTACCGATGATGCCGGTGCGGGAAATGGTGATTTTCCCCGACATGATGCATCCATTCATCGTGGGGCGCGAGGCGTCGGTGCGGGCGCTGGAAGAAGCACTGGCCGGTGACAAAAAGATCTTCCTGGTCACCCAGCACGACGCTTCTGTTGACGATCCCAAACCCGAGGAAATCTACCAGGTGGGAACGCTCGCCAACATCGTGCAGAGCGTCAAACTGCCCGACGGAAATATCAAGGTTCTGGTCGAAGGCTCCGAACGCGCGAAGATCGTGCAGGTCACCAGTGAAGAAGGATTCTTCCGCGCAAGCGTGCGGCTGGTTTCCGTGAAAGCGGAACCTGGAGCGCCGCTCGAGCAGGCGCAGGCGCGCGTTACGAACCTCTTCGAGCAGTACGTGAAGCTGTCGCAGAGCCTGAACTACGACACGATGATCGCGGCGGTGCGCGTCGAAGACCCAAGCAAGCTGGCCGACGCGATTGCGGCGAATCTGCAGATCCCCGTCGAGGAAAAGCAGGAATTGCTGGAGCTGTTCGACCCGCTGGAGCGACTGACGCGAATTGGCGACATTCTCGACGTGGAAGTCGAAAAATTAAACGTCGATCGCTCGATCAATTCCCGCGTGAAGCGCCAAATGGAGCGCGCGCAAAAAGAGTACTACCTGAATGAGAAGATGAAGGCCATTCAGAAGGAACTCGGGCGCGGCGAAGCGAACGATCTGGAGCAGTTGAAGAAAAAGATCGAAACGTGCGGCATGCCGGAAGGGCCGCGCGAGAAGGCAATGCAAGAGCTGAAACGGCTGGAAATGATGCCGCCGATGTCCGCTGAGTCGACTGTTTCCCGGAATTATCTCGACTGGCTGCTGGCTGTGCCGTGGAAGAAGCGGTCGAAAGAGCTCCGCGACATCAAAAAAGCGGAGCAGATCCTCAGCGAAGATCATTACGGACTTGAGAAGATCAAGGAACGCATCCTCGAATATCTCGCCGTTCGCCAGCTGGTGAAAAATCCGAAGGGATCGATCCTGTGCTTCCTTGGGCCTCCGGGAGTTGGGAAAACTTCGCTGGCCATGTCCATCGGACGCGCTACCGGACGCAAATTCGTTCGCGTTTCGCTTGGCGGCGTGCGTGACGAGGCTGAAATTCGCGGTCACCGGCGCACCTACATCGGCGCACTGCCCGGGCAAATCGTCCAAATGATGCGCAAAGCCGGCACCGTAAACCCTGTCTTCGTGCTGGATGAAGTCGACAAGATGTCGATGGATTTTCGCGGCGATCCGTCGGCCGCCTTGATGGAAGTGCTCGATCCGGAATTGAACCACGCGTTCACTGACCATTATCTCGACGTCGAGTACGACCTCTCGAAAGTAATGTTCATCTGCACGGCAAACGTGCTGCACACGATTCCGCAGCCCTTGCAGGACCGCATGGAAGTGCTACGCCTGCCCGGCTACACCGAGCAGGAAAAGCATCAGATCGCGCAGCGGTTCCTGATTCCGAAGCAGCTGGAAGCGACTGGGCTGACGAAAGCCAGCTTGACGTTCGTGGACGAAGCCGTCACGCACATCATCCGTCACTACACCCACGAAGCCGGCGTCCGAAATCTGGACCGTGAAGTCGCAAATATTTGCCGCAAAGTAGCGCGCAAAGTTGTTGCGGACGATCCAAAGTTCAGCGTCGAAATGACGCGCGCGAACGTCGCCGATTATCTCGGCGTCATCAAGTTCCGTGACTTCCTCGCGGAGAAAAAGAATGAAGTCGGACTGGCAACTGGGCTCGCGTGGACGGAAGTCGGCGGAGAGGTGCTCTCCACCGAAGCGACGCTGATGGAAGGCAAGGGCCGCCTGACGCTCACCGGAAAACTCGGCGACGTGATGCAGGAATCGGCGCAGGCCGGAATGAGCTACGTTCGCTCGCGCAGCCATCTTTTCGGGCTGCCGAAGGACTTCTACCGTCACCTTGATATTCACGTTCATGTTCCCGAAGGCGCTATCCCCAAGGACGGCCCCTCGGCCGGCATCACGATTTGCACTTCGATCGTCAGCGCGCTGACGCGCATCCCCATCCGCTGCGATCTGGCCATGACCGGAGAAATCACGCTTCGGGGTAAAGTGCTGCCGATCGGCGGCGTGAAGGAAAAACTGCTTGCCGCGCATCGCCTGGGGCTTCACACTGTTCTTCTGCCCAAGGACAACGAAAAAGACCTGGCGGATATCCCGCCGGAAATCCAGGCGCAGCTCAAGATTCATTTCGTGCAATCGATGGATGAAGTCCTGCAGATCGCGCTCGAAAAACCGTTGCCAGTGGCGAGCGAACCGGCCGTCGAAGTCGAACCGAAGTTCGACGCGGACATCGCGCAGGACGAATTGACCAATTAAAATTCCTCAGCCGCGCAAATCGTTGATTGGGCGCGCCGCCGTCGGGTTTTTGGATGGCCATGCGTTTGGCATGGCTGGCGACGCTCCGTCAGGTGGGCTGAACCTGTAGAAGGCCGGTCGTGCCGGCGGCAGGCAGGTCTGCAATATTCCCGTTTTGTAGTTTGGACGCAGTAGGCAGGTTTCAGGAATGCGCCCGCGCGCGGTCCATCAAATCCCAATATCGTTTGAAATCAGGTATGAGAAGGAACGATTCCGATGAGTGTTAGCCTTGCAGAACTAAAAGATAAGAACATCACAGACCTGGCGAAAATCGCCAAGGAACTGAACATCCCTGGCTCGTCCGGCATGCGCAAGCAGGAACTGATCTTCCAGATCCTCCGCGCGCAGACCGAGAAAAACGGCCTGATCTTTTCCGAGGGCGTGCTGGAGTGCCTCCCGGACGGCTTCGGGTTTCTCCGCGCGCCGGAGTACAACTATCTCCCTGGACCTGACGACATCTACGTATCGCCGTCGCAGATTCGCAAATTCGACCTGCGCACTGGCGACACCGTCTCGGGCCAGGTGCGGCCTCCGAAAGACGGCGAGCGTTACTTCGCGCTGATTAAGGTGGAAGCCGTCAATTTCGAGGACCCGGAAGTCGCCCGCAACAAGATTTTCTTCGACAATCTCACGCCGCTTTATCCGCAGGATCGCATTCGCCTGGAAACCACGAAGGAAAATCTCACCGGACGCGTGCTCGACATGCTCTGCCCCATCGGCAAGGGCCAACGCGGATTGATTGTCGCGCCTCCGCGCACCGGCAAAACGATGATGCTGCAGTCGGTCGCGAATTCCATCACCACGAACCATCCGGAAGTCGCGCTGTTCGTGCTGCTGATCGACGAGCGTCCGGATGAAGTCACCGACATGCAGCGCACCGTGAAGGGCGAGGTGGTCAGCTCCACGTTCGATGAGCCGCCGCAACGCCACATTCAAGTCGCGGAAATGGTGCTCGAGAAGGCCAAGCGCCTCGTCGAGCACAAGCGCGACGTCGTGATCCTGCTCGACTCGCTGACGCGCCTGGGCCGCGCTTACAACGCGGTGACGCCGCCTTCGGGCAAAGTGCTCTCCGGCGGTATCGACGCGAACGCTTTGCAGCGGCCGCGGCGCTTTTTCGCTGCCGCGCGAAATATCGAAGAAGGTGGATCGCTCACGATCATCGCGACAGCCCTGATCGATACCGGCAGCCGCATGGACGACGTCATTTTCGAAGAGTTCAAGGGTACCGGAAACATGGAAATCAACCTCGACCGGCGCCTGGTCGATAAGCGCGTCTTTCCGACGATCGATATCAACCGCTCCGGAACGCGAAAAGACGAACTGCTGCTCCCCGCCGATGAACTGAACCGCGTATGGGTGCTGCGCAAGGTGCTGAGCCCGCTGTCGACCGTGGAAGCCATGGAACTGCTTCTGGGCCGGTTGGTCAAATCGAAAAATAACGCCGAATTCCTTGGCTCGATGTCGAGCCCAAGCTGAAGCCCAGCCTTAGACGGAGGCCTTGCGGCGCGATTTCTCCCCGAGCGCATGAGGAAAGGGCGCTCCCACGCGCGCGTTCTACGTCGCCTGCCCATAGAAAGCGTGCGCCGTAAGTTCCGCCCCTCCAGGCTAAGCCCTCATTGGCGCTACTTGCCCAAGCTGTCCAATTCTTCACGAACTTTGTCGAGGATTTCGCGGATTCTCTTGATGCGATCCGGCTCGCCGCCGCCTCGTGTCGCTGCGCGCAAAGCCGCTTTCGTCACCTGCGCTGCGTGAATCGCCACTGCGGCCGATTCCGGCCCCAGCCACGGCGCCCATTCGCGGCAGTTCTTCGCGCGCGCCCAGATCCGCGCGACCGCTTCTTTGTTCTTTTCGAGTTCTTCCTTGCCCGCCTCGGTGATGCGGTAAACGCGCTTGCCGTCCTCTTCCGCGGCTCTCACCAGGTCTTCATCTTCGAGCTGCTGCAGCGTGGGATAAATCGTCCCAGCGCTCGCGTGATATAGTCCGCCCGAACGCTCCTCAAGATCCTTCATGAGCTGGTAACCGTGCTTTGGCGATTCGGCCAGCAGCGAGAGCAGAGCGAGGCGCACTTCGCCCGGCTCAAAAAAACGCCCGGACCAGCTCCTACCGTGCTTCACGCCGACACCCCAGCGGCCGCCCTCAGCACGATAACCAAAAAAACCGGGCCACGATCCGACGCCCCGTTTCACCCAGCGACCCTCCCATTCCGAGCCACGACCACTACTGTAAGCATACGCAACACACATTGTATCCTCCTTCTGGCGGCAACGGCCGTCGAAAGCACCTATGGCCGCTGCATCTTTAACTATATCGTATGATATAGCGCAAGGTCGTTCTTCCGTCAAGGCCCTTCGGGCCCCCGGCGGGGCAAACCGCCAAGCGGGCGGGTGTTCATGCCTGCGATTTACCCAGGAAATGCCGGCCTGTGGAAAGCGACCCGTTATTGGGATTTGAACGCGGGGCTAAGGTTATGCGCAAGCATGACGACGAGCCGGGCGACTTCTTCAGGTTCCATTGCGGTGCTGTCCACGACGACCGCATCCGGCGCGCGCACCAGCGGCGACGCCGCGCGGCCCTGGTCGCGGCGATCGCGCTCGTGAATCTCCTCCAGCGTGCGCGTTAGGTCGATTTTATCGCCCTTCTGCTGATGCTCGCGCCAGCGGCGCTCGGCGCGAACTTCGGGCGAGGCGGTCAGAAAAATTTTGAGCTGCGCGTCGGGAAAAACGACGCTGCCGATGTCGCGCCCCTCCATCACTACACCGCCCTGCTGGCCCGCGCGTCGCTGCTCAGCCACCAAAACGTGGCGCACTCCTGCGATCACGGCGATTTTCGACGCGGCCTGCGCTGCGTCGGGTGTGCGGATGGCGGTCGTTACGTCTTCGCCATCGAGGAACACGCGCTGGCCGCCGTCCTGGGCGCGAAGATCGATGCGCGTGTCCCGTGCGAGCCCTTCGAGCGCATCCGCGTGCTCTGCGTCGATCACAATTCCACTCCGCAGCGCCTTCAGCGCGACAGCACGGTACATGGCGCCCGTGTCGATGTAGATGTAGGCAAGCATCTCGGCGACGCGACGCGCCAGCGTGCTCTTGCCCGAGCCAACCGGCCCGTCAATTGCAATGATCAGCTTTTGTGCCAAGATGTCCCCCATTACCTTGAGGAACCGACGAAGAGCGCCAAGAAAGCCAAAATGACGAACGTCACCCAAAGAGCCTGCAACGCAGGCAACGCGCGATACGCCCATCCTCCCGGATAAAAGCGCTTATAGTCGGCGATCACCATTTTCCGCACCGCACTCGCGATGAACCACGAAATCCCGTGCTCGTGCGGAAGCTGTTGGTTTGCCCGGCTCCGCATGAGTTGCAAGGTGATCGGGATGGCTAGGTAACAGAAGCCCGCAGCCGTTGCAAGGCCCTCGGCAAGCGGGTTGATGTCCGGCATATGCATGGACTCAAATTCGTTTAAATGCGCGCTCGATTTCGCGCACCGAATATCGCAGCACGACGGGCCGCCCATGAGGGCAGCTCATGGGATATTCCGTCTTGGCGAGTTCGCCGAGCAGCCACTCCATCTTCGTGTGATCGAGCGGCGTGTTCACCTTGATCGCTGCATGGCACGCCGTCGACGCGGCTATCTTTGACTGCAACGAATCGATGGAGATGGCCTGATTTTCACGCGCGATGCCGTCGAGAATCTCATAGAGCAGCTTTTCAGCGTCGCTGCTCGAAATGCCCGCCGGCGCGGCTTGAATCGCCACGCTGCGCGCGCCCATCAGCTCCGCTTCAAATCCGTTTGCGCGCAGTTCGTCGGTAATCTGCTCGAACGTGGCGAGCTGGCGCGGATTCAGCTCGACGATCAGCGGCGTGAGCATCCTCTGGCCGCCGAGTTCACCCTCGCGGCGAGCGCGCAGATGCTGCTCGAAGAGAACCCGCTCGTGCGCGACGTGCTGGTCGATAATCCACAGGCCTTCACCGTTCACGGCGACGATGAAGCTGCTATTCACCTGGCCCAGCGGCTTCAGATCCATGATCTCTTCGGCGCTCGGCAACGTAGCGGGCTCGGAAGCAGGCGCTGTCGCAGCTGCGGCGGCACCCGCACCTGCACCGGTGTTCCACCCAGCGACTGGAAAATCCATTCCGCCATCCGACTGGAATTGAAGTCGCTGCGAGACGGGTCGATTGGGTGCGCCGCTCAACTCGAACGCATCCGCAACGCTGCCGCTCGCTCCATAAGCGCCGTAACTCGGCGCCATCGGGATTTCCGCGCGTTGCGCTTCGAGCGCACGCCCCGAAGGCGGAGGGCCGGGAAATGCCGCACCGTCGGGAATGGGTGCGTAGCCGCGCATGCTGCCGATTCCCCCGCCCAGTCCGTTCTCACCGGTGCTGCCAGGCACGGATGCCGCCGCAGTCTGCGCCGTCGGAAACGTTGGGATTGGGCGCGCAATCGAAAGCGCCTGCCGCAGTGAATCGCGTGTGAAATCGTGTACAAACTGCGGATGCCGGAAGCGCACCTCGATCTTCGCGGGGTGCACGTTCACGTCGACTTCTTGATACGGCAAATCGAGGAACAGCAGGAGCGCCGGAAACGCGCCCGGCGGCATGATGTTGCGATACGCCTCGCCAATCGCGTGCAGCAACAAGCGATCGCGCACCAGTCGCCGATTCACGAAAATGTAGATGCCGTTGCGATTCGCGCGCTGCACTTCGGGGCGCGACGTGAAGCCGCTGATGCGCAGCATCGCCGCCTGTTCGTCTGCCTCGATCTGCGGCTCGGTGATCGCCGAACGCATTGGCGATTCCTGCGCCGGAATCTCGACCAGTTCGTCCAGTGCCTGACGGCCAAAAACCTGGTATACGCGGTCCGCAAGTTTTTCCACCGGCGCGCAATCCAGAATCTCCTGCGTCGGCGTCTTAAGCGAAAACTGGCACTCCGGATGCGCCAGCGCGTAGTGTGTGACCAGCGACGCGATGTGTCCCAGTTCCGTCGTCTCCGACTTCAGGAATTTGCGCCGCGCGGGGACGCAGTAGAAAATGTCAGCGACGCTGATGGACGTGCCGGCGGGAACGCCCGCAGGCTTTACCCCAATCAGCTTGCCGCCCGCGAATTCGACGCGAGTTCCCTGCTCGTCTTCCGGCGTCCGTGTTTCAAGGGTGAGGCGCGACACGGCGGCAATCGACGGCAGCGCTTCGCCGCGAAACCCGAGCGTGGCAATCGATAGCAGATCGTCAGCAGTGCGCAGCTTTGAAGTGGCGTGGCGCTCGAACGCGAGCATCGCGTCGTCGTGATTCATCCCGCAGCCGTCGTCCGTGATGCGGATCAGGCGCTTGCCACCGGATTCGGCCTCGATGCGGATCGATCGCGCACCCGCGTCGAGCGCATTCTCGAGCAGCTCCTTCACGACGGAGGCCGGCCGCTCGACAACTTCCCCCGCCGCAATCTTGTTCGCAACATTCTCCGGCAGTATGCGTATCCGGCTCATGTCTTGGGCTCTTGGGCGGGCCACGCCGCCGTGATCGATTCCGTGACGGATTGGCGGTGGCTCTCAGGAAGGTTTTTAGAGGGTCGGACCTTTACGTCCAGCATCGAGCCGCGCCTCGTAACACTCGCTTTAGCCACAGAGGCTTGACGCGTGGCGTGTTCAGCGGGCCGCAACTCCGGTGCCGCTGCTTGCGGCCTTTTAGGGGGTCGGAGCTTCAGCTCCGACTTACCGGGATCGTCACTAACAGCGGCTTTAGCCGCTGAGGCGAAGTCGTTCAACCGTTCTGGAATACTATCCATTCCGTGGTGGCCACAGGCTGAACCATACTGCCAGTCTTCTGACCGTTCAACCAGCCGCGCCCGCACCGGATTCATACGAATGTACTCCGCCTTTTTCAGATAGTCGGCCAAATCTCGGATACTTTCCTCATGGAAGCCGGCCTGCCAGATTTGCAACCTCAACTCGCGCCGTTGATGAATTTCGTGTGAGCTTCCACCTTTGATTAATTGCATAGCCTTTTCGAGCGAAGTGTTGGTGGCGGGAGTCAGTATCAAGTGCAGATGATTTGGCATGAGTACGAAGTCATGCAAAGCGAATGCGCCCCGGTCACGATAGCGCAGCATGCATTCAATTAGAATCTGAGCGTTTTCTCCTACTTGGAAAACCGCACGATTCTGCCAGCACTTCGTAGTCACGAAATAGGTAAATCCAGGTCCGATGCGGTGTGTCAGCCTACCCATTTCCCCTCAGCGGCTGAAGCCGTTCTTGCTTTGCGTCGTTTTTGTCGGAGCTGAAGCTCCGACCCCCTAAAAACCTGCACTATAACAAAGGCACGCCCCATTCGCTGCTGTTACGTCGGGGCTGAAAGCCCCGGCCTCGAAAAACGGTTTCAGAGCTAGAGATCCCTCCACTCGTCCTCCTGCTTGGGATATGGCGCCGACCCCTGAAAACCAAGACCGCATTGTGCGCTACCCTCAACCCTCAGCTCGCGCGATTCCTCGCGCGCAACCCATCCGGTCACCCCGAGATACACCACGCACCCTGTAAAACCAAAAAACAGCGCGAACCAAATGAGAACGAGGGGCCACCAGAAGCTGAACACCTTGAGGACGAGCGCCCCGAGAAAAAGCGTACCAAAGGCCAGAACCTCGAAGCACACCACTCGATCACGCGGGTCCTTTCTGATCGACTGGACGAACCACACGATCACACCGAGAACCCCAAGAATCAGCCCAACGAGTGACACAAATGAGGCGACGCGACCTACCTCACTGGCGTGCTGCAAACCCATTAACTGGGTTCCTTGATCGCGATTCCCAATTCATCCAGCTGATCCGAATCAACCGGCGACGGCGACTCCGCCATCAGATCCTGCGCCTTGGTTGTCTTCGGGAACGCGATCGCTTCGCGCAGCGATTTTTCTCCTGCCAGCAGCATCACGATGCGATCGACGCCCAACGCGATTCCGCCGTGCGGCGGCGTGCCATACGTCAGCGCATCGAGGAAGAATCCGAATCGCGACCGCGCCTGCTCGTCCGACAGGCCAAGTGCCTTGAACATTCGCGCCTGAACATCCTGCCGGTGAATTCGAATGCTCCCGGATCCCAGCTCGTAGCCGTTCAGGACGATATCGTAGCCCTTCGACCGACAGTCCCACGGCGCCGTTTCCAGCTTGTCCAAATCCTCTTCGACGATTCCGGTGAACGGATGCTGCGCGCTAACCCACCGCTGCGCCGTCTCGCTCCATTCGAAGAGCGCGAATCCGGTGATCCATGCGAATTCCCATTTACTGCGATCGATCAGATCGAGCTTGTTGCCGAGATAGAGGCGCACATGCCCCGCCACGCCCAGCGACGTGTCCGAGTGCTGCACCTGACCTTTCGCGGTCACCGCAACAACCAGATCTCCTGCCTTTGCGCCAACCGAAGCAGCCATTTTCTGCAGCGCATCCGCTCCGAGCGTTTTCTCAAGCGACGAGCTTGCTCCACCAGCCGTCACTTTCACCGTATAAACGCTCTTCGCTCCTGCCGCTTTCGCCGCTTCGGTCAGCTCGTCTATTTGCTTGCGCGACCACGCGGCCGCTCCGGGCGCAACTAGGGCCTGCACGCTGCCTTCGATGTGCAGCGTTTCGCGCGCCGCCTCAAAAAATTCCGTTACGTTGTGCAATTCCATGCCGAAACGCAGGTCCGGCTTGTCGGAGCCGTACCGCCGCAGCACGTCCTTGTAATCGAGATGTCGGAATGGCCGTGTCACCTTTACGCCCGCCACCGCGCACACGCGCTCCATCACGCGTTCGATCGCGTCGAAAATCATGTCTTGCGTAGGAAACGACATCTCCAAGTCGAGTTGTGTGAACTCCAGCTGGCGGTCCGCGCGAAAATCTTCGTCGCGAATGCATTTGCAGATCTGGAAGTACCGGTCCATGCCGGAAATCATCAGAATCTGCTTGAAGATTTGCGGCGACTGCGGCAGCGCATAGAACTGCCCGTGATGAATTCGGCTGGGCACCAGGCAGTCTCGCGCGCCTTCGGGCGTCGAGCGCGTCAGCAATGGCGTCTCGATCTCGAAAAATCCTAGGTCGTCGAGAGTCTTGCGCATCTCGAAAACGATCCGATGCCGCAATTCGATGTTCGAGTGCAGCTTCGGCCGCCGCAAATCGAGATAGCGGTAGCGCAGTCGCGTTTCCTCGCTCGCGTTCACTTCGTCTTCGATCGGAAACGGCGGCGTCTTCGAATTGTTCAGAATGTGCAGACGAGACGCGGCCACTTCTACTTCACCGGTCGGAATTTCAGGATTCGCTTTCTGGCGGCGCACCACGCGGCCTTCGATCGCAATCACGTATTCCGAGCGCAGCTCTTCCGCTTTGGCGTGCGCCTCCGGATTCAGTTCCTTATTGAAAACGATTTGCGCGATGCCCGCGCGGTCACGCAGGTCGATAAAGATCAGCTGGCCCAGATCGCGCCGTCGATGCACCCAGCCCATCAGGACGACGTCCTTATCGGCGTCCGCCGTTCGCAAATCCCCTGCGTATTTCGTCCGTTTTAGGTTCCCGAGAGTGTCTAACAAGTTGATTCCCTCTAGCCACTTCCTCTTCGCTCTGATTCCAAATATTCCAGCAGTGCGCTCTCGCCGAATTTCTCCTGCTTGCCATCGGCCAAATTCTTCAGGCTGTACGTCTGCGACGCAACTTCATCTTCGCCGATGATCAACGCGTAGCGTGCGCCCAATTTGTCGGCGAGGCCCAGCGACTTCTTGAACTTCATCTCTTCTGCCGGCAACTCAACGCTGACGCCGCAATCGCGCAGTTTCTTCGCGATGCTTACCGCGGTCGGATACGAAGCCGCGCCCATCCACGCCACAAAAACCGCAAGCGAAGGCAAATGGCGCTTTACGGCGTCCGACGCGCCTTCCTGTATTGAGAGGATCGCGCGGTCGCTTCCGATCGCGAACCCGATGCCCTTGGTCGGCGGGCCGCCGAGCAGCTCAACAAGCCCATCATAGCGTCCGCCGCCGCAGACAGCATTTTGCGATCCGAGTCCCGCTGCGGTGACTTCAAATGTCGTCCGTGTGTAGTAGTCGAGGCCGCGCACCAA
>JBOGNK010000072.1:0-10098 GCA_050747085.1 Candidatus Acidiferrales bacterium | reverse complement strand
ATGGATGACGAATCCATTCCCCCGCTGAGTTCGGCGAGAACGGGACAGTCGGAACGGAGTCTTCGGCGAACCGCTTCGCCAAACACGATGCGGAAGTGCTCTTCGTATTCGGCATCTGTCCGGTACCGAATCCGCCTGTGAGGATCGAAATCCCAGTACTTCTTGATCTCGCGTTTCCCGGGCTGCAGGCGCACGAACGAGGACGGCGGCACCGAGTCGATTCCGATGTACGGCGTCAGATGCGTTGCCGGGAAAAAACCCAGCCAGCCGGCAACGTATTCTTCGCAGAGCTGGAATCTACGGCCGGCGAGCAGAACCAGCGGATCGAGGATCGTGCTCCAGGTGATGCGCGATTCTTCAACGGCGTAATAGAGATGACGTGTGCCAATTACGTCTTTGGCCAGGATCAAGGATCGCAATGCGGGATTCCAAATTGACACCGCCCAATCCCCGATCAACTTGGCAAACGACTTCTCTCCCCATTCTTCGTAGGCTGCTGCGGCGATCTCGACGTCGGTCGAATGGGAAGTCAGCGCGTCGGCGAGTTCTCGAATGAGTTCGCTGCGGTTGTCCAGCCTCCCATCCCACGCGATCACGGCACCCGAGGCTGATATATGCGGCTGTTTTTCCCAACGAGATTCTTTTGTCGTGTGGAAGCCGTGATAAAGGACGGTTGTGCCCGGTGCGCAATGCGAGCTGCGGACGTCCGGGGCGTACGGCGCGAGAAGCGCATTGACCTTCTCGATGTATTCCAGGTCAACCGGCCGGCCGTCGAAATTCCATCTTCCGAACTGAACGCTCACGGTTTTGCCTCCTGCCGCAACAAGCGAACCCCTCAGCACCGGTCGAGCACGGCGTACATTTCATGCATGTACGGCTTGTCGTTCACCACTTGCCCGCGTACTTCCACCCATGCGTGCGCCTTGAATGGCAACTGCTGCGCCCCGATCACCAGTTGTGCAGGCACGCCGTGCCACCGCAGCAAGCAGGTAGTCGCAGCCGAACGCTGCAGACAGAGCGCCTCTTTCCAGTACCAGATGCAGGCCATATCCATCGACGCGCAGACCCGCTTGGTCGCATTCGCTGGAGAAGCCGCTTTCCGCACCCGGCAGCGCCGCACTCGTTCGTACAGCGCCTCGAAATTCCCGCCGGCGAGGAAGAGGTCGAAGTAGATAAGCAGCAGATACGCTTTTAATCCAAGAAACGACACGAGGGCCCCTCCCTTACATCGCCGCCGGCAGGCTCAACTGGTCGCACAGAAAGGCCATGCGATCGGTCAGCGCTTCGATCCGCTGGCTTAGGGGCAACACCGGCGAGTGCCCCCGGAATTCGCTGTAATCGAGAAATATTGGCCGCCCGGAAACGTTTGCGGCCTGCAGGCGCGCGGTCATTTTCCGCGCGTGCAGGGAATTGCAGTTCCGGTCGGCATCTCCGGAAACGATCATGGTGGCCGGGTAGGCTGTTTTGTCTTGCACCTGGTGGTACGGCGAGTAGCGAGCGAGGACAGCAAAGTCCTGGGGATCCTCGGCCGTACCGAATTCCTCCCGCCAGACATGCGCGTTGTCGAATAGGTGATAGCGCAGCATGTCCAGCATGGGAACCATGCACACGGCCGCGCGGAAGAGTTCCGGCCGCTGTGTCAGCGCGGCGCCTACCAGCAAGCCGGAATTCGATCCGCCGAAAATCGCGAGCTTGTGGGGTGCGGTGCGTCCGCTCTCGACCAGCCACTGGGCGGCCGACAGGAAGTCATCGTAGGCTTTTTGCCGGTTGTGCCGCTTGGCGGCTTCGTGCCATTTCTTTCCAAACTCCGACCCGCCGCGAATGTTGGGCAGAGCGAACAGGCATCCGCGCTCCATGAGAAATGCGACAAACACGCTGAACTGCGGCGTCATCGATACACCGTAACCGCCGTAGGACGTCATAACGGCCGGATGGCAGCCGCCGGAGAGCACATCTTTCCGGCCGGCAAGGTAGATGGGAATCTCCGTCCCGTCTTTCGAGGTGAAGCGACGCTGTTGGTACGAATAGTGCGATCCGTCGAACGGCACGTCTCTACGCGCCCAGAGTTCGCACTCGCCCTTCTTTGGCGCATAGCGCACGATGCGGATAGGCTCGGTAAACGACTCCCGTTCGAGAAACACTTCGTCGCTTTCCGGCCCGGCGGATAGCATGCGCAGCGTTTCTTCCGGCCGCACGACGAGCTCTTCCGTTTGGCGCCCGGAAAGGTCGAACATGCGGATGCGGCGCTCCATGTTCCTCGAACACAGAATCAGTATGCGATCGCCGGGAACGGCCCACTGCTCAATGCAGTAATCGCTCTCAGGAACCAGGGTCAGCCATTTGCGTTCCTCGCCTGGCCTGCCATGCAGCTCGACGATCCGCAGGTTGGGTGCGTCGCGATCGGTGATGGCTAAGATTCTCTCGCCCAGGAGGAGGGGGGCAAATGTCCACTCGACGCGTTCAAAAATCGCTTCGGGCGATTCGAGTCCGTCCGTCGGCTTCAGGTAAAACGATGTTCGCGTTTTCTCCAGAAATTCGTAAACGACGAACCCAAGCCAGTGTGGATTGGAGACGAGATTGAGCCGAAGTTGCTGGCCCTCTCCGGCATGGAAGATTTTCTCATCGTCCTTGAAATCGCTCCCTAACACGTGCCGGTACGCCGCCCGATATAAAGGCTTCTTCGACACGGTCGCCTCATGAACGTAGTAGAAGCTTCTGCCGTCTGCCGCGAACGCAAACCCGCGCAGATAGCCTTTCGGGAGAATGTCGGGAAATGTTGTGCGCGAATCGACGTCGAAGACCGCAAATGTGCCGGTCCGTTCGCCGCCTTCTTTGATCTCGTACAAAAGCAGCCGGCCATCGGAAGAGGCGCGCAACGGCTTGACGGCGGAGTGGATTCCCTTGCCTAAACTGCCCGGATCTACGAGGAGCTGGTCTTCGCCTTTCGCGCCTTGTCGCACGTAAATCGAGGGCTGTTCCTGATCGGGCAGCCGCTTCCGGAAGAAATAGCGATCCCCAGCCTTCAAGATCGAGTCATGCGTTTCAACCGCGAGGAAGGATCGAATCCGATTTCGAATTTCTTCCCGGCCGGGAATGCTGTCGAGATAGGCACGCCCATAGCGGGTCTGCTCCTCGATCCACCGGCGAGTGCGCGGCGAGTCCTGATCTTCCAGCCAGCGATACGGATCGGTGACCGGGACGCCGTGAAACACGTCAGTGACCGGCTCGACCGCGGATACGGGAGGCGCTAGTGTCAGCTCAATCACGATGCGCTCCTTCCGGCCGCTTGAATCGCCTCGCGATACATCCGGCGAGTGAGGGCGCGGAAATACCCGGCGAGCGCTGGAGTGACTGCGGGATCGACCGCGCGCCACGAGTCGGTTGAAACAGCGAACGCGAAGACCGCGAGAAGCGGAGCGAGCGCCAGCGTCTCTTTCAGTTTCTCGGGCGCATAGAACGCCGTCCACGGACGAAGGTACGCGGATGCCAGGCGCTCGACCGCCGTAGGATGGTCGATTCCGCACCGCCGCATGTGCACCCGAACGTATTCGAAGGTGAGCGCCGGGTTCGCGACACATCCCTCCGCCCAGTCGAGGAAAACGCAACGATCGTCGGACACAACAATGTTGCCGGGATTGAAGTCCGTGTGCCCGACCGTATTCGGCAAGCCGACGCTTTCTAGCGCAGTGCAGGAGTCTCTCAGCATTTTGGACAGGGCGGTGAGTTCGGATGACGCGAGCGGCGCCGGGTCAGCTTTCTCCTGCACGGCCATGAAGTCGCTCATGCGGGACACGAACGGATCCACACATTTGATAAGTATGGCCGGGCGCAAGTCCTTGAGCTGCGAGGCGAGCAGCCGGTCCGTTTCCTCGATCGATTCGATCTGAAACTGGGCGAGACTGGCGGCAACGCGCTCCCACACTCGTAATTCCCGAGTTTTGTCGAGGGACACTCCTCGGGCTTCCGCAGACAGCCAGCCGTTCCACTCGCTGTGAATCCCGAAAATAGGCGGCAGATACCGCGGAAATATTCGCGCCAATTCGGCGGTCACCGGCAGCTCGTGCGCGTTCGGCTCTCCCGTGGCCTTAAACCACACGGCTCCTTGCTCGACTTCCAGTCGAACGAGAGCAAAGGTCGGGCTGGCGTTTAGTTGTTCGAACTTGCCGGTGAGCCGCAGACCGAGCGGGGCCAGCTGCTCGTTGGCCCAGATGAACAGTTCCCGCACCCAGCCGGGACGCGCAAAAGGACCGCGCTTCTGTCCGGTGACATACGCTCGCGTTTCCGTGAGCGCGTTCCCGACCGCCGCTGCTTCCGCTGAGTCGCAATATTGAGCCGCCGCGGCCGAAGGCAGCCATCGTGCGGATCCCGGCGGTGCGGCATTCTGCCCGACGGGCTCCAGCACGGCACATGCCGCCTGTTCCGCTCGGCCAGGTGCGGCAGGCGGCACGAATAGGCAGCAAGTCTCCATTCCCCACGCTCGCGCCGCTTCGGTGGTCAATTGTTCGGCGACGCGTTGATGCCGCTCGATCTCGACTCGAGGAAGAACCCAGCTATGGCCGACAGGGAGGAGCAGAATTTCCGTGGCGTTTCGGCGCGTGACGATTAAGCGGTAGGTGTCGGCGGCTTGTTGGACAGCATCCATGGGAATTGTTCTTCCTGCTCTCGCTTATCCATCGATCGGGCGCGCGGGTTGGAGGATGTGGTGCTTCTCCAGCGTTTCGATGAACTCGATTACGTCCGCACGCACAACGTCCTGGTTGGCCCCATAATCGCGGCTAATCTCGTCTGCGATCCGCGATTCGTCATACCCTCTCCGCATCAATTCGAGGATCTTTGCGCCCACCACATTGAGACAGAACATCTGGCCGTGATGCACGTCGAGCAGAACGGCGCCGTCCGGCGTTTGGGCGCTTCGGATTGTGTCCGGTACGCGAAACATCGACGTAGAAAGACTCCCTCGACTTCGGGCCCGTCGTGCGTAACTTTCGCACCGCACCCACCACACTTCCAGAAACTCGCTACGTTGTTCGCTACTGCGCCATGCCGTGCGCAACTCCTTGCAGCCGTGCTGGATGCGCGGAGCCTCAAGGCCCGACGGCAAGGCACTGCGTTCGCCAATCCGACATCCACGACGAAAAATGTAGTCGAAGGAGGCGGGCTGGCGGAAAATATCGAAGTGCCCGGCGAATCAGAGAAGCCTTGCGATCGCGGTGACTTGGCCCACGATCTCAACATCGATGTCGTTCCCGAACTGCTCCGGTTCTTTTCCGGCTCTGGCATACGAATGAAGGCGCACGATGTCTCGATCGAGACTGCACCGGCCGCACACGTAGCCTCCATCTCGCTTAAGCAACAAATAGAGCGGCAGCCCGCTGGTGGCAGCCGGGTCGAAAGATCCGGGTCTCTTCGCCCGACGGTTGACGACGGCCAGTGCGCCGTTCTGAAGGAACGGATCGCACAAGTCGTTGCCTGCCACCCAAAAGAAGTCGGAAAGACTCAGTCCCTTCATTCCGGTAATTGCACCGAGCGAGAATCTCAGGAAAAGCGGGATTTCTTGCCACCGCGTTACGATGGAAGATAGAAAGCCGTTGGGCTCCTGGGGGCCGGGCGTCTTCGCTCGCGGCAAACCGTGATTTCGGTTGGGAAATTCCCGTGGAAGGAGTTGGTCAGGAACAGGATCGCGCCCGGCACGGTCGAGGGGCAAGCCGCACGCACGCAGAAAGGCTGGGAAGCCGATACAGTACAGAATGCAAATCGTCAGAATCTTCTGGATGTGCCGCGGGGCCGCGTCCAAGGTTTCATAGTCCGAGAGTGTGCCCGGAGCGGCAAAATACAGCGGATCGGACAGTATTTTTGCGATCGAGCGACTGAGTGACGAAGCCTCTCGATAAGACAAGCCCGCGCGCCTGCGGCTTTGAATGAGGAGGTCTCGGAGCGAAGTCGGTGCGCTGGCGTCCTGCCCCGACTCCGCGCTCGGCAGAAGGGCGCACACGGGCTGGCGCTCTGTTCCACGCCGAGCAACCGGCCGAATTTCCGCGTCAATGATTCCAATCACGCGAATGTCCTTGTCGAGGCGCAGCTCGCGCTCGGCGCAGGGGTGCTGCGGACAGTCGAGCACGACCCGATTCTTCGCGACAGGAGTTAGTCGCGCGCATGTCCAGCCCGACCTATGTTCCACCAGAAAAAAGCGATTGCCGCTGGCGCTTGCTTCCTCGATCGCGAACGCGCTGGCACGCGTGGTGTCCGCGCGAACGATGCTGCCGCGAACAAACTGCGGCCGCGCGTAGATATCGGCCTCGCCCACTCGCGCGTAAACGAACCGGCGCGCGTCCGGTGCCAGTAAATCGGCAATCCTGCGTGGTTCTCCCCAACGCACCAAGTGTCCCAGTGGGGCGGTCGAGGAGCCATCCTCGCTTCCGGCTCGTTCGGCAAGCCAGGGGACCGATCGAAACCTGTGGTACACGGCGGAATCCAGAACGGTCGTGCTCCGCCGGGGAACAAGCAATTGAGCTCGCGAAACCGCGTCGAGATCGAAACCCAGGACCGCCAGCCAATCGCAGAGCTGGTAACCGCTGACGTGGCTGAGGGCTAGGACTTGATGGATCGTTGGCCGGAAAGAAGCATGCGACATACGATGATACAGGTTGTGCGGTACATAGAATGGCGACGAACCGCCGAAAAGGTCCGCGGATCGCAGGGACACCCTATGGAGCGTCAAGCCGCGCGTCGCGAGGATCTCCTGAATTTGGAGAACGGCGTTCATTCTACGGGCCTCGGTTTCTGCGTGTATATCGAAGCAGCTTTGGGACAAGTGAGGAATTTCGCGAGTGGCCGCAATCGCGACCAAACGAGCGATTTCCGCGACAGCGGGGGCACAAGGCGCGTATGGATAAACGAAGATTCACTTGCTGGACACGAAAAGGGCTACAAGCGTAGGATTTCTCTCCAATGGGCGCTCGCAACCCGAGTCCGAGTGCCGGACAAACGCTCAAGCAACTTCGAGAGCGTCTGGGACTATCGACGCGTGATGTAGAGGCGCGAAGCCGGGACATCGCCGACGAGCATCGGAACCGGGAATTCTACATTTCTCACACTTGGGTGACGGACATTGAGAACGGCCAGTTGAAGCCGAGCATCTACAAGCTCCACACTCTCAGCACCATCTATAAAGTCGGATACCACGACATTCTCGCGTGTTTCGGCATACCGATCAGCGAACTCGGCCGTACGCGCGCCTCAATCGGAGTTCCGCGGACTCACCTGCTGGGCCGCGAATCAGATCTCGAAAACCAGGGCCTGACGCTGCCGGTCCAGTTCAAACCGGAGTTTCGATTGGAAACAACGAATCTGCTTTCGCGTGTCGTCGCCAAGTGGGATCAAATTCCGGTCGGCCTTCTGCAGCATTTGGATCTGCGCAAATCCGTTTACGGCTATATCGGGCTTGAGGACTACACCTTGTATCCTCTAATCCGCCCCGGCTCCCTCGTGCAGATCGATGCGAATCAGAGGAAGATCGGCGCTGAAAAGTGGGCATCGGAATTCGATCGCCCGATCTATTTTGTGGAACTTCGTTCCGGGTATGCGTGCAGTTGGTGCCAGGTGGATCGCGGGCAGTTGATGATTATCCCTCATCCTCAATCACGCCAGGAGGTGCGGCGCTTCGACTATCCCGCCCAGGCGGAAATTGTCGGCAGGGTGACCGGTGTGGCCATGCGTATCGTACGGGAGGCTACGTTGGGCCAGCCAGGGACGGGGGCCGTTCCGGAGTAGCAAGAAATTCGTTCCGGCTGCCAATTCAACCCAATTTGCGCGATCCTCTTGCCGGTTTCTTTTGAGACTTCGTCGAGCGCGCCAACGACACGATACAAATACTCGTCGTCCACCGCCGCTTGCCAGTCCTTTTCCATCCGCTTACTTCCTCAGCGGCGCTTGGGACCCGACGTTTAGAATCCGTTTGCATCGCGCTGGAAATCATTTCAGGAATATCATCCGTGAACCCATCGATTTGAACAACGTTAGGTTGCAAGCTATAGCTTGTCTTTTTCCGTCCTAAAGACAAGTCATTCCTTGTCGTCTCCAACCACACAGACAAGCTATAGCTTGATATTTATAGGCCCAGGCTTGGGCGTTCGATAACCGAACGATGAGATCCGTCGATCCTTTGGATGAACTGTATGTTCGAGATCTGCATCGCCGGATGTTCGAAAACGTCTGGAAATGGGCCGGGCGCTACCGCCAGACGGAACGAAATATCGGATGCGACCCGAGAGAGATCGTTCAGCGAATTTCCCAACTCCTCGGCAACACGCGACACTGGTTAGAGCACAAGACTTTTCCGGCTGACGAAGCTCTACTTCGTTTTCACCACGAACTGACAAGAATTCAACCGTTCGCCAATAAAAACGGCCGCCACGCTCGGATGCTTGCCGACATCGTCGCCGTAAAATCCGGCCACGCTGAATTCACATGGGGATGGGGAAAAGACTTGGTCGCCGAGGGCAATGCCCGCAGCCGCTATCTGGCGGCACTCCGCGCCCTCGACTCAAACAATAAAGATGTGACGCCGCTTGTTGATTTTGCCCGCTCCTGACCCAACAACAACCAGCACGATGCCATGTTGGAATTCTGGATTGCTTGTCTCGGCCAGAAAGATGGCCACACCACAAAAACGATCTTTCTTTCCACGCTTGATGGCTCCGAGCGGGCTTCCCCTTGCGCTCGTCGTGGCTGTATTGTGGACGCTGATCTTCGTCGATGTGCGACCGGCCTTCTCCGGTTTGTTCCAGTCGCGCCTAAAAGCGCGGGCCTGACCGCAGGAGATACGAGCGGGGACCGCGCGGCCAAGTTGATTCCAGGCGACTAAGGGTCAGCCGGATGAAACGCGTAGAAGAAGACGAGGCGACTGTTTCTTGCTGTCGGAAGGTAAGGACGAATGGATTTTGACAATCGAGAAAAGATAAAGATCGCTCACGAATATTTCATGAGAGCTGACCAGGGGCGCCCTAGGGGACGATTTCCGAACTCTTTCCGTGCTGACTATGAAAACAATTGGCTTGCCGAATCGCTATATGGGGGATTTGTCAACGAAATATCGTTCCGTGGCCTTCTTGTAAATGGCTCTGCTGTAGCGTTTGAGCGGTGCTTTGGCAAGCTTAGCCTCAGACCGACGGCACTCCACCCAAAAAGAGAGTCATTGCTACGCGGGGCTACCGTGCCGCCTCCGACGGAATGAGTCATCGATCCTGATAGGAACTTTGGAATTCCTTCGACACTGGTCTGTTGTGCCGCCGGGTGCTCTGTAAATATTCATTCACAATTCTTCACAGTCCTTGCTGGAAGAGCGCACCTTTCGTTATGCTTCCGTCATGGTGGACCTGCCCTCTCGTATTCTGGTCATTGAAGATGACAGGGACATCGTGGAACTGGTTCGTTACAATCTTGAAAAAGATGGTTATCAAGTAACCGCGTGTGTCGATGGCGCAACTGGGCTGGCGCAAGTAAGGAAATCGCCGCCCGATTTGCTGCTCTTGGACCTTATGCTGCCCAAACTTTCGGGCCTCGAGGTTTGCAAGGAAATCCGCCGTGATGACCGGCTCAGCCGCCTTCCCATTTTGATTCTCACGGCGCGCGGCGAAGAAGCCGATCGCGTAGTGGGCCTTGAGCTCGGCGCCGATGATTACGTCACCAAGCCCTTCAGCCCGCGCGAGCTCGTCGCCAGGGTCAAGGCCCTGCTCCGCCGCATTCAGGCTCCCGGGGAACAAGCGAAGCTACTTGAAATCGGTGCCCTGCGGGTTGACCCTGTCTCTTACCGCGCTCAGCGCGAAGGAAAATCGCTTCCGTTGAGCACGCTTGAGTTCCGTTTACTCTATTACCTGGCGTCGCGGCCGAACCGCGTTTTTTCCCGCGACCAGTTGCTTGACGCCGTTTGGGGCATCGACCGCTTTGTGACTCCGCGCAGCGTCGATGTATATGTGCGCCGCTTGCGCGAGAAGGTCGAGCGGAATCCCGAGAAACCCGAGTATTTGAAGACTGTTCGAGGAGCAGGCTACCTCTTTGAAACCGCCGCGAATTAGTCTCTTATGGAAACTTGGGCTTACC
>JBOGNK010000071.1:0-13979 GCA_050747085.1 Candidatus Acidiferrales bacterium | reverse complement strand
ACATGAAACGGAGCTTCGCTTCGGGCGCGCTGAGCCCAAAGAGACATCCACAGCAGCCCTTCACAATCCAGCGATAACCCGATGACTCACAAAATCATGACGGAACGCTTGAAAAGCTAAATTTTTCAACAAGCTGTTAGAGATGAAAACAATCCCACCAATTCCATCCGCCGCACGGACTCTGTCGCAAACCATTCTTCCGACCACGTTCATCTGTCCCTGCTCGCTGTCGGATGCCTTGGGAGTCGAAATCACTATCGCCAGCGAGGCATTCCAACAGACAGGAAGCTTTAAGTTCCGCGCGGCCTATAATCTCGCCCTGCAAGTCCCCCAGCACGAAATCATCGCTGCATCCTCGGGGAATTTTGGCCAGGCGCTTGCCTATGCCTGCATGCTTCTGAAGAAACGATGTATCGTCGTTATGCCTTGCACCTCGGCGGCGATAAAAGTCTCGGCGGTGCAGCGGTATGGGGCGGTGGTAGACCTTGTCGACACTCATGTGAAAAGCCGTGCGACACGCGTGGCCGAGCTTTCGGCCGGGCATCCCGATGCCTATATCGCCAGCTCCTCTGACGACGCGTTGGTAATTGAAGGTAACGCTACGCTCGGCGCTGAACTTGCCGCAGCAGCCCAGCCCTGGGACGCGATTATCACTCCAGTAGGAGGCGGAGGACTGCTCTCTGGAATCGCGGTCGGGTTGCGGCGAGCGGGCAGTAAGACTAGGCTTCTTGGGGCCGAGCCGACCTTGGCCAATGATGCTGCTCGCTCTCTCAGGGCGGGGGAAATCATACGAAACGAGTATGAAGCGGGTACCATCGCCGACGGTGCTCGCACACTCAGTCTGGGTCGGCTCAACTGGGAGATTATTCGTCGAGAGGTCTCCGAAATTATCGAGGTTTCCGAAGAAAACATAGCTGAAGCTCTTCGTCAGTTGTTTTGCCTAGCCAATATTAAAGCCGAGCCCACTGGTGCACTTGCCGTCGGCGCGATCCTGGAACAGCCGCAGCGGTTTGCCGGCCAGGCGATCTGTTGCGTGGTCAGCGGGGGAAATGTGGATTCTGACAATTACGCAAATCTGCTTCGCGCCGGCAAGCAGCCCGGCACGGCGACCGTGCTGCGATAAAACCACTGGCCTTGCTAACGCTCATTGCGCATTTCCCGGGTGGGACAATTCACCTCGATGTTCAGGCTATCGATCAATATTTTGGCCAACGATGAGCACCTAAGAACTGGCAAATGGTGAGGCCCGGGAAATTGAGTCTGACGGGTGGCCGTGTAGGTTTCCCCGCATGAGTAATGCCTTTAGACAGGACGGGACATAACCGGGGAGTTAACTATCAGAATTTATTAACAAATGCTTTGGATAGGAGGTTTCGCGATGATGAACCGTAGAGAGTTTTCCAAACTGGTTGTGGCCTCGGGAGCAGCCGGCATTCTACCCGAGAGCGGGCGGCCTTTGCCGTTGTCACCGGCTTCCAAAGAAAAAGAAGGTCAGATTTCTGGACAATTTGAGAAGAACCAGAAATACGACTTACTAATTAAGGGCGGTACAGTCATTGACCCCTCACAGCGGCTGCATGCGATTCGGGACGTGGCAGTGATAGGTCACAGAATCGCTGAGGTAGCCACAGACATTCCGGAAAGCCATGCTCTTAGGATTGTATCCGCCAAAGATAGAATTGTTACTCCAGGTTTCATCGACGTTGAAGTGCACTGCAATGACGGCTTATCTTCGCTTGCGGTGAATGGCGATCATTATGGTTTCAGCCGGGGCGCTACAACCATCGTGGATAATGGGGCCGAGGGTTATCTGGGCATTGAAGGGTTCATTAGATATATCAGTCAGCCATCGATAACCAGAATCTTCACCTCAGTGAACATTTTTCCGCCCGGAGTAATCGACCCCACCTTGATGAAGGGAGTGGATAACACTGCAGCGATGGATCCTGTAGCGGCTGCGGCCGCCGCCGAACGGAACAAGCCAACGGTAGTTGGGATCAAGGCATATATCGAAAGGGGGCATGTCGGAAGCAACGATTTGGAATGCCTTCGCAGGGCAGTGACAGCTGCCAATGCTTCGCGACTTCCCGTAGTTGCTGATATAAATGACACTTACCATCCCCTGCCAGAAGTTCTCAAACTTTTGCGCAAAGGAGATATCTTTACGCACGTCTATAACACATATCCGAACGGAGTCCTTGACGCTAACGGGAGAGTACTGTCGGCGGTGTTGGAGGCGCGAGACCGCGGCGTTCATTTTGACACAGGCCAGGGCGGTGATAAGTTCAACTTTGATGTGTATGAAAAATGCATGGAGCAAGGTCTCTTGCCGGATTCAATCAGTACCGATCTTTATTCTGGAAATGTGGATACTATGGTTTATGACCTTCCGACTACAGTGTCGAAGTTCCTGACCCTCGGTATGAGTCTTGATGATGCGATCGAGCGCGTAACCTCGAAGCCTGCACAGATGCTTGATTTTGGGGTGCAGATCGGAACCTTACGACCTGGAAGCGAAGCGGATATTGGAATTTTCGAATTGCGCGAAGGGAAGTTTGAATTCGCGGGCAATAGCCCGTCGGATAAGCGAACCGGAAGTCTGATGCTGGTGAGCAAAGCGGTTGTATGCCGGGGTCGATTTTTCGTTAATTCGATCTAGCAGCTAAACAGCTTCGAATAGAGTATTGGCTCGATAGCCGCGTAACCTGCGCAGTGCTCGGCATTGCGCTCGTGGGCTTGGTGGTCCGGTCGGGAAAAGAGTGCCGGCGTTAGAAACGTCGTATCTCGATTTCAGCTCTCTGCTGCCGTACCGGTTGAAACGCCGAAAGTTCAAATCCCCCAGTGTAGTATCCAGCGCCGATGACCCGCCATTCGTTTGTCATTTGGATTCACAGGTTCACACCGAATCCCGAACTCTGCCAACTCGTCAAAACGGAATCGGCTCCGAATCTGAAGATCCGAATCCGCAATGGCAAGTGCGAGGTCAGCGCCAGCAAACGCACGGTCGTTCTATCGTGTGCCGAATCGAGCAGCTTCCCCGAAAGTCCAGATGGCGAAGCGAAGCCGCAAGGCCAAATCCTTGCATCGGCATTCGATGCGGCATTGTGCCGGGCGCTCTTCTGCATCTCGACCGAATCGGGACGCTACAGCACCGATGTCCTCAAACTCGAATTGCACGGTGCGATCTTCCGAGTGATCGGCACCGACGGTCACCGGCTGTCGGTTATCGAAGGAGCAGGGAGGGTGAACGGAAATCCCGCATCTTCATCCCTCCTGCTGCGTTCAACCGCAGCCATCCTGAGCCGGTTAGGCCTGGCGGATGAGCCTAGATGGGTTGAGTTCTCGACCTACGGTTCTGAACAGGATTTCATTCACTACTTAACCCAGTATGTGAAGAGCGTTGAAACCGATACCGTCTCGATGAAGCTCTTCCCGCATATTCGCAGCCTTCGATTCTTAGGAGATATCATCCCTTTACGTCCATAATCGCAAACTTAGAATCCGATGCCGTGTCCGTGTGTCTGTTCACGCTCCACTTCGGAATGCGCAGATTCACGCGCCGTCCGCTGCTCTTCGTTCGCATGTACCTCGCTTCGGTTCGCGGTAGGACTCAGTTGAAGCTCCAGCGCGGATGCCTTGGAAATCTCCCTGCTGAACGCATCAGTAATTCTGCTTGTATCATTCGTGAAGATCTGGGCATCATCGCGCGCCCGTGAAATGGACACGTATGCAAGCCGCGCGTTAACCAGATTTTCGTGCGCGGCCTCGGTATCGACGTGGACCAGCACTCGGTCGGCGGTCAGCCCTTGGCTGCTGTGGCTTGTGACGGCATAGCCGTAGTCCAGGTGCGGATGCTCTCTTACGGCAAATTCGATCTCGCGCCCGGAGTCAAGGCGGATTTTGAGATTGCCCTCTGAATCGATTTGCTCGAAGGTTCCCAGTTCGCGGTTCGCGATGCGCTTGTCAGCGTAGGGAGCTGTGAACTGGATGCGGTCGCCTTCCGAAAAGTCGCGCGCATCTTCTTTGTACACGGTGACGCCGTGCAGCCGCCTCGGGTCGTAAGTGAGGTTCCCCCCGTCCGATTTTTCGACCGTTACGAGATTCTGGTCAGCGTCAACCTCGCGAACGGTGGCGTACTCTCCTGCTTGGACTCCTATGGCTCCGCGTCCGCGGCTGTAGCGCACGATATCGCCGATTTCGTATTGCGCAGCCCACTGCCGATCCGCTCCTGTAAGCTCTTGGCGCGAAACTAGCACCCTCAGGCGATGCTCTTCCTCGTCCACTTTGCCGACGGATTGCAGTTCGCGATGGATCGCATCATTGAGCTCGCGACGCGATTTGTTGTCCGGGGAGACGACTAGTGTCTCCTCAGACCTTTCCACATAAGCCTTTGCCACCGCAGCGATACGCTCCTGATGATCAGCGATCCCGTGAACGCGGCCTTGCTGATACAAGTCGGCCAGAGCTTCTCGAACCTCGCCGCGTGCGAGTTGCTCGACCGCATGCTTGAGCGCAGGGTCCCTCTGCCGAACGATTTCATCCAAATGGGCAGTCCGCATTCCGGCTTCCTGAAGCTGCTCAAAGGGCCGCCCCGCCTCTACTCCTTGATGCTGGCGTGCGTCCCCCACGAGCAAAACCCGGTCATCGTCTTTCAGGCGATGCAAGAATTCGTGCATCTGCTTTGTGCTCGCGAGACTCGATTCGTCGAGGACGTAGAGATGCTTTGTCCCTTTCGGCGATTGCTCGCGGCGAGCGAGATGCCGCTGCAACGTGCTCGATTCAATACCCGCTTCACCGAGTTTGTGCGCAGCGCGGGAAGTCGGCGCGAAGCCGCGGACTTGGTATCCTTCTCGCTCGGCGGCTTCCCGAACGGCCGCTAATGAAGTTGTTTTCCCCGCTCCGGCAACACCGTCAAGAGCTGTAATCTGGTCGCGACTGGATAAGATCTCATTAACCGCCTTCCGCTGGCTTTCGCTTAAACGTGAACGTTGCTCAATCTCTGAGCGCGCCTCGACACTGGCCATTGCCTGGTGCCGATCCTGCCCTCTTCGCATCGCGTTAATTACATCGCGCTCGTGAGCTAACACCTCGGTTGTCGTAAATGCGCGATTAGGGATGTTCTTTCTTTGCTCGACTTCGATAAACTCGCCTGCCCCTACGCGCTTCTCAAAATCGGCCTTGATTTCCTCCAACGTCGTCTTCCCCATTGACCGCTTTAATGCATCCCTCAGCAAGTCGCGTTCGTCCGCTATTGCCTCACGCTCCAGGTTGCGCTGCCTTGAAAAAGCGATGGCCGATTGCGCTGCTGCGCCGATAGGTTCACGTTCGATTCCATGTTCTCTTGCTCTCGCCGCCTGGACAATGCGTTCGGGCTGGTTTCCAAACCGCTCCGCTAAAACGCGGTGCCGCTCAAACATGTCTTCGGCGCTTAAGGCGCTCTTTGCATCTCTCGTGCGATGAGCGGCTATTTGTGCAGCGCCCGCCCCGCGCACTCCTTCCTCCGCGAGATGCTCGGTGATCTGCTGGCGGCGGGGGCTCGAAGCATCGATGTATTCCTTGGAGTAGCCTTTTATTTCGGGCTGACCGCTCCTGCCGCGCTCGATTTCATAGCCGAGTTCCTGGAGGCGTGCGGCTAGTTCGGCGCGGTAGATGGCGGTCGCGTATTGCTGGGTCCGGTAAAGCTCCATTGGTTGGAGGGCGCGCGTCTCGCCGTTTGCCATCTCGGTGAGATTGAAGAAAACGACGTGTGTGTGTAACTGCGGTGCCGCGTACCCATCGACCGGCCTCGCGCTATCGTGCTCGAACTTCGCGGCGATCCATTTGCCCGTTGTCTGTGCCGGATGATTACCACCAATGCGGGCCTGAACGTATTTCTCCAACTCGCCAAGCGCTGTGTTGACGCTGGCCTCGTGAGCTTGGCGTACTCTCTGATCTTCGCCCACTAAGGCAGTGAGAGAGACGGTCTTCGGTGCGCTGAATGTTGCATCCCATCCCGCGCGGTGCTGCATCGTCCTGATCCGCTCCCCGCCCTCATTGGTGTATTCGCGAGGCGTTTGGTAACGGACCAGTTGTTTTCCCGTGATTGGGTGTTGGCCCTCGCTGAGTCGCTGGAACTGCTCGTCCGCTACGTGACCGTGAAGGCCCCACTCTTCGGCAAGTTTGCCGTGCCACTCGCCACGAACCTCGCCGCTCTGTGAGTAGTAAGCTTGCTCCGCACTCGTGAATTCTTTGGAGTGGTACGCCTGGGCTTGACTGGCGCTGAACGGCTTTGAAATCGTCAACACCGGCAGTTCCTAGCTCATTCGAAAATCTCGAACTCTTGCTGCGGGCCGTGCCCGCCATTCTGTTGCTCGCGGGGCGTACTGGGTCCGGCCGTAGTTGCTGCGGCGGCCTGGGCCTTTTCGGGTACCGATAATACCTCAAGGTCGGGGAGTGGGCGCGGGATAAATCCGGGCTGGCGCAGAGCCGTTCGCGAATATGGGAAGCTGATCGGCACAACGAATTCTTGGGACTTTAAATATCCAGCTAGATTCCGTAGTCCTGCAATCGTTGAGGCCATTACGAGCGGTTCAGTTCGACGCTGCCAAGACGAGGTTCTACTGCTCTTATTCGGCGACAAGATTGCCGGAAACCCCTCGGTAAAGCTTTGCTCCAGCCGCATTACTTCGACATCGCCTATAGACTTGCTGATCCACTCCGCCGCATGAGGTTCGCTTGTTCGAAGGAAGATTTTCGTCATCGGCTGCGAGAGCATCGCCTCAGCTTGGAGACCGTACAAGGCTTCCAACTGGCTGCGTCCTTGGAATCCCAACACGAGGCAAACGTTCGCCTTTCGGCTTTCGGTTATGACCGTCGGCAATTGCGGAAGCTGCTGAAGACTCGCAAGCTCATCGAGAATAAACCAAACTGGCGGCACTCCCTTTTGGCCGAATTCCATCAACCGAAGTATGAGCGAATCCAGCCACATGCTCAGGAGAGGCCGCAAACTCTCGCGCTGCGTCGGCGTGCTCGGGAGAAAGAGCCATCCCTGGCGGTCCTTGGCCCAAGCCGCCGCGCTCCATCTTCCCTTTGCCTCCGATGCCTTCGGCAAGAGCTGGAACGCTGCGGCTGCTTGGTTGAACGTGCCCTGGACTGCGGCTCGTTGTCCGGCGGCACCTACCGGAACCATTGCTTCAAGTTCCGTTCCCGCAATCCGGCGGTCAACCTCGTTCATGTTCTTCATCCATGCGGTGAGGTCCTGCGGCGTAGGGCGATAGCGAAGTAGATGGGCGAAGATCTTCCTGGCCGACTCCGTGAAGAACGTATTCTCGTGAGGCTTATCGGGAAAAAGCGAACCAGCCAAGGCAAGCGCCTCGGCAGGATATTGAACCTCATCGCTAGGCGTCCAGAAAGGCATCCGTTGATCGGTTGGGTTCAGGAGCACGTCGGTGACGGGATCGAAGAACTGCGGAGTAAATTCGAGGGCCGGGTCATAAACCACAGCCGTCTCGCCTCGCTCTCGCACCTGCGTAAGAATTTGGCGCATGAGAGAAGACTTGCCGGTTCCCGAATCTCCGGCCAAGACGAAGTGACTGTTTTCCTCGTGATGCGGAATGCGCACGATGTTCAATTTCGATCTCGGTCCCCAAGGCCGGCCGAAACCTGTGATGGATTCCGCAGTTTCAAATCCGATTCCGTCGGAAAGTTTCTTGAGATTGAATTCAGACGGCGTGACAAGGCTTGGGCCACGGATTATGTGCCCTTGTTTGCGCTCTCGCTTGGCTTTGCGGTCGAGGTAAATGACCGCTGCTAACAGCAAACCCACAAAAGCAAGGCTACTGAGCACTGGCACACGGATGAAGTACCACGGGCTCTTGCCATCGTAGACCCGCTGACGTAGCCATTGCGCGGCCGTTGCATTTGGCAGATCAAAAAAGGGTCGCCATTGAAGCGCATCTGCACCCTCTCGTTGGGCCTGGTTGGAGAGTGCAAATATACCCGCTCGATTCTGGGCCGGTGTCGCGATAACCACATCTCGGTTGGCGGCCATATGCCATCCGTCCGGGTAGTGGACGAAAAGCAGTGGATAACTTCCGCTTCCGCTGTTGCCGCTGCTGGAGAAGTAGGCCCCGAAGTAGTGATTTTGGAGAGGCGTCCACCGGGAAGTCATGTACAGGAACACTCCAAATAAAGAGAACAAGGCCCCAAGGAAAAGCGCCAAAAGTGTGCGTCCCATAGCTGCCGCTCCTTCTCAAGATTCAGGACCTTGTTTTCCGGCGTTTGTCATTGCAGTGTGACCCGCCTACACGAGTAGTTCCAGTGCCCGCTTGGACTTGGTTTCGTCCGCCCGCTGGATAAACGCACGCATCTGGTCAGCCGTGACTTTGCCGTCGCTCGTGAACGCGAAAACCAGATTCGCTACAATTGTGCGAAGTGCAATTAATTCGGCGAGGATGGCCTTTTCTCCGGCGGAACACTGGCTGAGCTTGGCTGCGGCTAGAAGAGCCTCACGGCCCCACTCGCTGATCGACATTTGGGTGCTGCGGGCGCACGCTTCCAACTGCGCGTACTCTTCGGAAGTAACTTTCGTCCCAACGGAGCGTGTTCGAGATGGTTTGCTCATGCGGACGCTCTCCAGAAGGCCGACGCCTGGTACTCGTACCGGCTCAAGCCAGCCTTCGCTATGAACAAGTTACGTTATGGTAACCGAAATTTCGGCGTGATACTTGGTTTTCTGTGACTAAACCTCGGCGGGTAACAAAGTTCGCCGACGGTAACCGTAGGTTACCGCACAGCACCCTTTTAGGGGTGACGTGTCAAAAACTTCTCCCGGTGCCGGAGGCACCGTCCACCTTTCCCACTGCCAACGGGACACGCTATTGACAGAGGGGCTCCAAGAGACGCACGCGAGGGTACCAAACTTGCTCCCACCGACGCGGAGTGTCCGTCCGGTATCAATTGTGGCACCGGAATGTGCTCACCGATGGCCGTTGATTCTACAGCGTCACGTAGACGAAGACGTAATCCCTGTGACAGTGTCCTTTGGGTGATAATGGGGCATTGCCAGACAACGAACACATCGAGATTTTTTTCAGCGATCTTCGCGACACGCACGTGAGCGGCGTGGGCGTGAAGGAAACGTCGTACTACCCCTACCTCTCCAATCTCCTCAACGTCATCGGCAAGAAACTCAAACCGAGGGTGCGCTGCATTATTCATCCCCGGAGCATCGGCGCAGGCCTTCCTGACGGCGCACTGATAACGGCTGACCAGAAAAGCAAGGCCGACGATCCGCTCGCGGACGGGCTGATTCCCTCGCGCGGCGTCGTCGAAATCAAAGCACCCGACGAGGATGTCCATGCGGTAGTGGGCAGCGAGCAGGTAGCAAAGTACCTCAGCAAATACGGCCTGGTGTTCGTCACCAACCTGCGCGACTTTGTCATCGTCGCCCGCATCGACGGCCAGCCCACGGCGCTGGAAGCCTTCAGCATCGCGCCGTCCGAAAGGGCGTTCTGGAAGGCGATCAGCAATCCCCGGAAACTCACGGAGATCATCGGAGAATCGTTCAACGAATACCTGACGCGCGTGCTGTTGCAGGCAGCGCCGCTCACTGCGCCCAAGGAAGTGGCGTGGTTTCTCGCTTCGTATGCGCGGGATGCCAAGGCACGCATGGAAGGGCAGGCCGATCTGCCCGGCCTCGCAACGCTGCGCTCTGCGCTGGAGGAGGCGCTCGGCCTTAAATTCACAGGCAAGGATGGCGAGCATTTTTTCCGTTCATCCCTTGTCCAGACCTTGTTCTATGGGGTTTTCTCCGCGTGGGTGTTGTGGTGCAAACGCCCGACGACCGGCGCGAAGGACAAATTCAATTGGCACGAAGCGGCATGGTCGCTGCACGTGCCCATGATCAAAACGCTGTTCGAGCAGCTCGCCACCCCCTCCAAGCTTCAGGCGCTAGGGCTGGAGGAAGTGCTCAACTGGACTCAGACGGCCCTAAACCGCGTGGAACGCGGCGCGTTCTTTGCCAATTTCGAGGAACATCACGCGGTGCAGTATTTCTATGAGCCGTTCCTGGCAGCCTACGATCCCGTGCTGCGCAAACGCTTAGGAGTATGGTTCACGCCTCCCGATGTCGTGCGCTACATGGTCGCGCGCATCGACACGGTCCTGCGTGAGCAACTGCACGTCGCTAACGGATTCGCGGACCCGAACGTTTTCGTGCTCGATCCGTGCTGCGGCACCGGGGCCTTCCTGGTCGAGGTGCTCCGCCAGATTGAGGCTACGCTCAAGGCGAATGGCGGCGACGCGCTGACGGCCGACGACATCAAGACGGCGGCGATGGACCGCGTTTTCGGATTCGAGCTGTTGCCTGCACCATTCGTTGTGTCGCATTTGCAGCTTGGACTTCTGTTGCAGAGTCTGGGCGCTCCGCTGTCGGAGAAACTCCATGAACGGGTAGGGGTGTATCTCACCAATGCGCTGACCGGCTGGACTCCGCCCAAGGGAGCCAAGCAAAAACTCATGTTCCCGGAAATGGAGGAGGAGAGGGACGCCGCCGAGCTGGTCAAGCGCGACAAAACCATTCTGGTGGTGCTCGGCAATCCGCCTTACTACGCATTTGCCGGAGTGAGCCCGGAAGAAGAGCAGGGGCTGGTCGAGCCGTACAAAGAAGGACTCGCCACCGAATGGAAAATCCGCAAATACAATCTCGACGAACTGTACGTGCGTTTCCTGCGCCTCGCGGAGCGGCGCATTGCGGAAATGAGCAAACGCGGCATCGTCTGCTACATCTCCAGCTACTCTTACCTGAGCGATCCTTCTTTCGTGGTCGTGCGCAAGCGTCTGTGCGGGGAATTCAATTACGCCTGGCTTGATTGTCTGAACGGCGACAGCCGCGAGACGGGCAAGCTTACGCCCGACGGGCAGCCGGACCCGAGCGTCTTCTCCACGGAATACAACCGGGAAGGCATCCGTCTGGGCACTTCGGTGGGACTATTCGCCAAAAGCGGAGGCACCGAGCCGGTGACTGTGCGTTACCGGGAATTCTGGGGAACGGACAAACGGAGTGCGCTGCTCAAGAGTCTCGACGCCAAAGAGACGCTCAATGCGCAGTATCAACAGGTCAAACCCGTTGCCGCAAACCGTTTCTCCTTCCGACCGTCAAAGACCGAAGCGAACTACGCGGCATGGCCCGCAGTCGTTGAACTCGCCGAGGAAGAACCGATCAGCGGACTTCAGGAGATGCGGCGCGGCGCGCTCATGTCCATGGACAAGGAAAGCCTCAGCGACCGCATCAAGGCATATTTCGATCCGAAAGTCGATTGGGAAACCTTCGCGGCCTTGGGAACCGGCCTGTCGAAGGATGCCGGACGCTTCAAACCGGCCAAAACCCGGTCACGGCTTCAGGAAGCGGAGAAGTTCGACGAGACACGGCTGAAACGCTATGCACTCTATCCCTTCGATGATCGTTGGTGTTACTACAGCAGCGTGCGGCCTCTGTGGAATGAACCTCGCCCCGAGCTGGTGTCTCAGCGCGCCGACGAGGAGAGTTTTCTTATCATCCGTCGCTTTGCCGAGCGCCCCAAAGAAGGGCGGCCCGCATTTTTTACCTCCGCCTTGCCCGATTATCATTTATTGCGGCCTAATGTGTCTGCGATTCCGTTGCAGCTGCGCACAACGCCCCTTCAAGACCTTGCCGCCCATGCAGAGCAGACTACGATGCATCACCATATGGGTGAAGAGAATGGCACGACCGCGAACCTCTCCGCCTCAGCTCGCGCGTATCTGGCGTTACTCACGAAAACGAGTCCCGATGAAGACGAGGAATTGAGCCGCGCGCCGTGGCTTCATGCACTCGCGATCATTTATGCGCCGTCCTACCTGTCCGAACACGACGGAGCCATGCGCGCGGACTGGCCGCGCATTCCTTTGCCCGTGACACTGAAAGCGCTGGACGACTCGGCAAAACTCGGCACTATGGTTGGTCAACTGCTCGACGTTGAGAAACCCGCCCTTGGCGTCATCACCGGCAAGCTGGGCAAGGAGCTGAATCTCCTCGGGCGCATAACCGGACCCAAGAAAGGATTGAGCCTCGCGATCACGGCAGGTTGGGGGCACGGCCAGAAGGAAAAAGATATTGTGATGCCGGGACGCGGCATCGAGAAGCACCGCGATTTCTCCCCAAAGGAGAACGAAGCAATTACCGAAGGCGCAAAGGAATTGGAGCTTGAGCCGGAGGATGTAACCGCGCTATGGGGTGCGCAGACCCTCGACCTTTACCTTAACAACGAAACCTTCTGGAACAACGTGCCGGAGGCTGTCTGGGAATACACGGTTGGCGGATACCAGGTGCTCAAGAAATGGCTGAGCTACCGCGAGCGTCAAGTACTCGGCCGTGACATCACTAAGGATGAAGCGCGGGAGTTCACGCACATTGTGCGGCGGATCGCCGCGCTCCTGCTCCTCGAACCGAAGCTCGATAAAAACTACGCCGCAGTTAAGGCGAACTGCCATCCCTGGAACACCGCACCGGTCAAGGTCACAGAGGATCTATGACCGAGACCGCGCAGGCTGCCCAGCACCGAGACACCTTACTCCTGAGCCATGCCAATCCGGAGGACAACGAGTTTACGCTGTGGCTCGCCCTTCAGCTCGCGAACGAGGGCTATCGCGTATGGTGTGATCTCACGAAACTCCTGGGCGGCGAGGTGTTCTGGGACAACATCGAAGAAGTCATTAAAGCCCGCGCGGTCAAGGTACTCTATGTTCTCTCCAAAACCTCGAACGGCAAGGACGGCCCGCTCAAAGAGCTGCATTTCGCGCAAGGCGTCGCGAAGAAAGAAAAACTCAAGGACTTCGTCATTCCGCTGCAGATCGACGATTTGCCGCACGGCGACATCACCATCGAAATCACCCGCATCAACACCGTTGCATTAGCGAAGTCCTGGGGCGCGGGGCTGGCCAAGCTGCTGGAGAAACTGGAAGAAGACGGCGTATCCAAAGACCCGAAATTTAATCGTACGGCGGTCAACGACTGGTGGCGCACACAGTTCAGCGCGGAGCAGGGCCTCAGCAAGGAACCCGAGGAGTATCTCTCCAACTGGTTTCCGGTTTCGTTGCCACGAGATATTTACTTCCACTCGCTCTCGCGCAAAAGCACCGGCGTGCCGGAAGTGGCTCCCGCGCTGCCATATCCTGCAGTCCAGGACGGGAGATTCCTGATCACCTTCGCCGGTGCGGCGGATTTTGAAGACAGGCTCGGCCCGGGAATGTACATCGCCCAGGCGGGAGAGCCGCTGGTAGTAACGGATCTGCTGGCGGAGCCCAAGTCTACGTTTGGGAAACATCTTTTCCAGCTTCTGCGTGTCGCCTGGGAGCAGATGCTCGCCGAGCGGAAGCTCCCCGTCTACGAACTTGCGAACAAACTCAAATGCTTTTACTTTCCCAAGAACCGGGTGCCCAACGACAAAGTGTTCTTCACCGGAGTGGACGGGGAGAAGACCTATCGCGCGATGGTTGGATTCAGCACGCGGACGAGTCCCGCGACCGGCGTGAGCGTCAAGCGTTATTGGCATTACGCCGTGCAGGCGCGGCCGATGGTTCATCCCATGCTCGCCTACATCTTCAAGTCACACGTCCTTTTTACGAATGACGGAACCACCATCTGGGAGAGCAAGAAGAAACTGGCAGCGGCGAGGCGAAGCCAGTGCAAATCCTGGTGGAACGACGAATGGCGCGACAGGACGCTTGCGGCCGCCACGTATCTCTGCGACGGGGCCGACAACATCACCGTGAAGCTCGGGAGCAATATCAGCCTCTTGATTCCGCCCAGCCCCATGCCGTACCGCAGCCCGGTGTCGTACACCGATACCCAGCTTCTCAGATATGAGGAAGACGCGGAAGCAGCCGACGACTACGGCAGAGACGCGCGCGACGACGATGCGTTTGAAGACGACCCGTCAGAAGGCGGCGCGGAATGAAGGACCTCATCCACACCCCGGAGC
>JBOGNK010000070.1:0-2328 GCA_050747085.1 Candidatus Acidiferrales bacterium | reverse complement strand
TCGACGCTGATCAGCATCATGCCAATGCTCATGCCGGCGGAAATCGGGATTCGATAAATGGGGTAAGGCTTGCCGGGAAGGCCGGCGAACGCGGTTCGCGAATTGGCGAAGGTGTTCACGCGGATGCCGAACCAAGCGACGCCGTAGCTGCCCGCCATGCCCAGGACGCTAAACGCGAGAATGATCGGGACGCGGACCGCGCCAAAGTGCAGGAGCACGCCGAAATAAAGCACGATAATCGCCGCGATGAAGACCCAGAGGAGAAGGAGGAACTTGCCCTGGCTGATGAGATAGGTTTTGCAGGTCTCGTAGATCAGCTCCGAGATTTCGCGCATCGACTGGTGGACGGGAAGATTCTTCAGCCGTGCATAGATCACCAGCCCGAAAATGAAGCCGAAAATGCAGAAAGCGATGCCGAACAGCAAAAGAGTGTGGCCGTCGAGGCCAAAAAACTTCGGCCCCTGAGAAAGGTCGGGAACCTTAAGAGTCGCTTCGCCGGAGGGAATGGCTCCGGACTCCTGAGCGCGCGCTAGCGTGGCGGCTAGCAGCATCAGAAACGAGCCGCCCAGACCGTTCTTCGCAACTCGCAGGCAAAGCGAGCGGCCTTTCTCGATTGCGTTCAACATCAGAAATCCTCCGTTCGTTATCGAGCGCGTTTTCGTCGCGCACTTGTAGCGCGGGAACAAAGCTCTTTTTCTCAAGTCAGCCAGACTGCTTTGGGGAGTGGCCCGCTGCGCAGGCGCAATAGACTACTGACTCAGAACTGAGATATTTAACAGGAATTGGGAAGCGCGTCAAGAACGGAGGTCCGTTAGGAGTGAGATCCCTGATGACACCTGGGTTCGTCAGGGGATTTCCCCGCGGCGCGTCCGCTGCTACCCGTAGGCGAAACGCGGACGGGGATCAATCGATCGCGGCGGAGCCTTTGGTGAGCGGCACCTCGAAAAACATAAGAGCAGTCTCGTCCGGCAGAACCACGACATCAGGCAAGTAGAGGCTGGCTTTCTGGGCTGCGCTGAAATCGTGGCTTACGTCGAAGAACAGGAAGCCGTGAATTGTTCCCAGGGGCGGGACGATGTTCGAGTCGAGCACGAACGGACGAAGCTGATCAATGATGCTGTCGACTTTTTTGTCTTTGCCAGGAAGGGGAAGGCCGACTGGGAATCGCCTAGCGGACGGAGCTGATGGAGTTCCGCCGGGATGACGGATCATGTTGGCGACCTGGCCCACCGTGAGCCAGTCCACGTACTGGTGTGATTCTTCGCCCGACTTGACTTCAAGCTGAACGGTTTCCAAATTAACACGGATCGGGTGCGGAGTGTCATTCTTGAAATAGACGTCGACGGGCAGGATTCCGACAGACACAGGGTTAGCCGACTTGCCGAACTTATCTTTGGCGCGATGCACATCGGTGTATGGATCGACGGATACTGCGAGACCGCCATGGTGGTCCTGAGAAAGAGCGGAAGAAGCTGCGGTGGCGGCTGGTGCGGACTGCCCTAATACCGAGCCGCACGGACAGATGATCGCGATCACGACGGCGATCACGAAAGCAACATGGAATGGGCGCGTCATAGCCGTTCCCTCGACTGCGATCTGTGTTTGCGATGCGGACTCAGATGCGGAAGTTGTGTGTGCGTTTTCAGCAGCGGAAACTATAATACGCGCGTCGCACGGAAGGAAAGCGGCGGGCTGACAGGTGAGTTCGTGTCGATTCCGAATCGCCGGCACGCGGCTTGCATTCGCGCGGCGTTCCTCCCTATGTACTTCCTTTATCGCGGGCTGACGGCGCTGAGCATCCTGGTGCTCGCGCCATATTATGCGCTGCGCGGGTGGCGTCGTGGAGAGCGGCATGCGTTTCGCGAACGGTTCGGTGCGGCGCCGCCGCAAGTCGCCAGCGCGTTGAATGATGCGCGGGAGCGCAGGGAAGATACTCGCGCGATCTGGATACACGCGGTCTCTGTTGGCGAAGTGCTCGCTGCGAAGCCGTTGGTTGACGGGCTGAAACAGCGATTGCCAGGGCGGCCGGTGTACGTGTCGACCACGACGGAAACCGGGCAGCGGCTTGCGCGCGAACGATTGAAATGCGCGGATGCTGTCTTCTACTTTCCGCTCGATTGGGTGTTTCCGGTGCGGCGCGCGTTGAGGCAGATGCGGCCTGCAATGGTTGTGGTCATGGAGACCGAAATATGGCCGAATTTTCTGCGCGAAGCGCGAAACATGGCGATTCCCGTCGTGTTCGCGAATGCGCGTATTTCGGAGCGGTCGTTTGCACGTTACAATCGCTGGAAATTCCTGACGATGGAGTTCTACACGGAAGTAATGCGG
>JBOGNK010000069.1:0-14144 GCA_050747085.1 Candidatus Acidiferrales bacterium | reverse complement strand
ATTGCAATCCGTTCTTCCAAACGTGCGCAAGGCCTATGGATTCAAATTTGGCTAATGAGCTCGCAAGAGTGAATACGACAGCTAAGGGGCTTAATTCCTAGGCTCGATGTCACCCTTGCCGATGTTACAGACGCTGCAGAGAACTTGAAGATTTTCGAGTACCGTCTCGCCACCCTTGCCCAACGGCATCACATGATCTACATGCAGGCGAATGCCATCGGCTGGAACTGCTTCCGCACAGCCGGCAACGCGCACCATCCCGCATTAATACCAGCGCACGCAGCCTCCAGGTAATTTTCCTGCCCGCTTTCTTCGTCCTAACGTCGGGGGCGGCCCGTAATTGACCCTCGTTGGCCCACTGGACGAACTCTGCGAGAGCCTCCCGACACGCTAACCGAGGCCGACGCGGTGGAGCAAATCGGCGAACCTAGGATCACCGCGGATCGGGTCGAAGAACGGGTGCACTTTGACGAATTGCAGCATGTTCGACTGTTCTTGGCAGGCTTTCTCCAGCCATGCGAGCGCTTGGTTGTTGTCGCCGATCCCCAAGTACGCGTTCACCATGGCGCCCGCCGGAACGTAACCTTTCCGCGCTCGCGATTTTAGTTCCGCAATCAGCCGCAGAGCGTCGTCCCGTCGTCCTGCATGTGCATATGCCCTTGTGAGAATCCCCAGAGCGCCTGGGCTGCGATGAGAAAGCACGGCAGCCTTCTCCAGCACGGGAATTGCCTGGTCCGCATGATTATCGGCGATCAGCACGAATCCAAGATCCATCAGCGTGCCGAAATCATCGGGCCTTTCCAACAGCGCAGCGCGCAAGTCGCGCGCCGCTTCGTCGTAATGGCGAGTCACGAACAAGGTCCAACCGAAGTCTTCGAACGAAACGGCAAGCGGATCGACTTCGCGGCCGGCTTCGGCCTCTGCGATCGCTTCGTCCGCGCGCCCGTGACACGCCATCCACAAAGCCAAGCCTTCATGTGCGGCTGCACTGTTTGGATCGAGTTCAAGAGCGCGCCGGTATTCGGCCTCTGCGTCTGCCCAGTGCCATTCCTGCTGAAGCATTTCCCCCAGCAGCGCATGCGCTTGGGCCAAATTCGGATCAAGCTCAAGCGCCTTCTGTGCCGCCTGAATCACTTTCGGGCGCGTCTGCTCCGCAACGCCTCCGATGAACACGGTCCCCAGGTTGCCGTAGGCGTCTGCCAGCCCCAGGTAAGCTGGCGCAAACGTGGCGTCTTGCGAGATTGCGGCCTGGAAGTACGCAATGCTCTCACCGATATCCGTTTTGTTGTGGCTGTTGTTCAGCTCAAACTGCCCCTTCGAGTAATTCTCGTAGACTTCGGGCGCCACCGGACGCTTCGCCGCGAGCCTTTCTTGCTCCGCTCCTGTGATCGTCGCCTGGATCTTTTCGGCAATGGATTGCGCCAGATCGCTTTGCAGGCTGAAGACGTCGCGCAGCTCTCGGTCGTAGGTCTGCGACCAGAAATGCTCATCGGTGGAAGCGCGAATCAGTTGCGCCGTCACGCGCACGCGATTGCCATCGCGCTCCACCGAGCCTTCCACGATCGCATCTACGCGCAGCTCCTTGGCAATTTCGGGTACGGAAACCCGCGGGTTCTTGAATTGCATCACGGAAGTGCGCGAAATGACGCGCAAGTCGCGAATGCCGGAGAGGCGGTCGATCAGCGCGTCCGTCATCCCATCGGCGAGGTAGTCCTGACCGGGATCTCCCGACATATTCTTGAGAGGCAACACCGCGATCGACCTGATTTTCGGACTGACGGCGCTGCCGGTTCGCCCTCGCGAGATGGCGTAGGCAATCGCCAGAATCGCAACTATGGCGACGCCCGCCAGGGCCAACCAGAAACGAATGCGGGGAGCATCGGCTGGCGCCTCAGCAGCCTGCGCCGGTGCTGCGGGCCCTTGGCCGCCGCGTTCGGCAGATTCAGCTTGCGCTTCTGGGCCCAGACGCAACCGGCGGCTTTCGAGCCACGCATCCAGCTCCGCTGGAATCGCGTAAACCGATCCCCGCTTGTCGTGCAGGTGCCGATGGACCGGCATTCCTTCGCGCTTTTCCCAGCGTTGAACCGTAGTGACGTCGCGCTCAAGGTAGGCGGCGATTTCCTTCCAGGAATCTAGCCGGCTCTCGGTACCCGCTTCGGGTGTCGAAGCGCCGGGCCTGGGCTCACCCATTGAAATTCTCCTGGTTGGGCTGATCTCGCCTGGGGTACGTAGCCTGATTCTAACCCATGGTCGGGGTACCGCAAAAGACGGCATTTGGCCGCAAATGCCTATCCCGCACATTGCTGTTTGACGGAAGCGCGGACTCTGCCCGATGGTGGGCCCACGCATCGAGCGGGAACTACCGAATGATTCCTCGGGCAGGCGTCTGTGCGAGCTTCGACATGCACGCCGCCCGGGGACCGTTCGGCGCAGCGGACAATTCTTAGACCTGGAGGATTTCTATGAATCCCAAGATGTTTTGGTGGGCAGTGCGCATCGCATTAGGACTGATTTTGGCGGCAGCCGTGGGTGCTTCGGCGCAGGACCGGCCCGGCACGCACCTCCGCGGCGTGATCAACGACTACCCGGTGTCAGCAAACCCGACAGCCGGTCCCTGGCAACTTAGCGGGCATTGGTCCTTAGACCTGCAACCACACGCTAGGGCAGATTTTTCGGCGGTTCTGACGATGGAGTATTCCGACTTAGCCGCGGGGTCGGGAGCCGCCACGGATGCGCGGCACCAGCACACGCATCACATATCGATGAACGGCGCCACAGTCATTTCCAATCCGCCGCAGAGCGACTGCCCTACGGGTACCACTGGGTTCCCGACTTATACCTGGCAACTGGAGATCACCGGCATGGCGGACGTTACCGCGAATGGAGGCTCTGCCTTTGGGACGCAGGTGCCACTACAGGTTTGCCTTGGCGGTGGCCCTAACCTCGAAATCTCGAACGTTACCCTGGTGTTTACAAATCTTGCGAGCGGCGATCCCTCGCCCGCAACGAACCATTTCGGACCGCAGGCGATTCACGGTGTCGTCCGCCTTCCGCGGCGAAATCGCTAGTGTAAACCAAATGCGAGGACCGAACGGGATCGATGGATGGTCCCGCGCAAAAAAGTAAGGGCGCAACAGCGGTGAAGCCGTTGCGCCCTCAAAATCGAGCCGTAAGTTTTACAGGTGTTCCGGGTCAATCCGGCGACCCAACAGCCTTGCGGCTAATGCGTCTTCCAAACTGATGCGTACGTCCTGCGAGCTTCTCGATTCAGCCCGGACTTGCCAGAACCGTGTGGCTCTGGCAAATCGGAAGCCAAATCTTAAAACCCCCGAGCTCATCAATCGGCCGAAAGGGGCGCGAAACCAGTGAAGGATTCGCGGATTCTGACCGACGTCCAAGCCTCAAGGTTTTCAAATGCCGCCATCACTACAGCTGCCGTTAAGCCGCCGCGGCTTTGAACCGCATCCTACTCGCCCCGAGCTTCTCGGTTCAGCGTAGCGCCGCAAGCGCCGTTAAGCCCTTGCGAGGCTACACGGAATCGCGAAGTCTTGAAACTTCGCGGTCCATTCCGATCTGCGAAAACGTTTAAGTGATCGCTGACCCGATGTGAACCGTTCCGTCCTTAAGCTTACCGGTTCAATCTGCGCGCAAGATAAACCTCGCGCATCAACCGGTCAATAGCATGGCGCCCAAAAAACCTGTGGATTTGTGTGGACGCCTGTGGAAATCCAAACGCCCTGAACCTATCTGGAGCGCGTGACCGGCGTTGTAGGCGCAGTCGAATCCGAAGAATTCGCGGTTGAACTTGCCTCGCCAGGCGCTGCTGCCGCTGACGTCGGCGCAGCAGGCGGCGCTTTCGGCGTTGGGCTTGTTGTCGTTGATGCGGCACGCTGCGTCGACGAAATCTGCGGAAACACTGCCAGCACCGCGGGAAGTTCGAGCCGGAACGTGCAGCCGCCTTCCGGGCGATTGAAGCCACTGATGCGTCCGCCGTGCTCTTGCAGCACGCCATAACAGATGCTCAGCCCCAGGCCTGTGCCTTTGCCCACCGGCTTGGTCGTATAGAACGGGTCGAACACCTTCTCCGGATTCTGCAGACCAGGACCGCTGTCGGAAAATTCGACGACAACGAATCCGCGCTCGCGGAACGCGCGAATCGCCAATGAACCTCCGCCCACAGTTTCCATCGCGTCCACCGCGTTTGTAATCAGGTGGTAAAAAACCTGCAGAAGTTGGTTCGGATCGCCGCGAACGGCGGGAAGAACGCTGCGATTGTCCAGTTCGATGCGAATGTTTTTCTCGCGCAGATCCAGATAGCGCAGTTGAATGGCGCTGGCAAGGATCGTGTTCAGGTCCAGCAATTGTTTTTCGGCGGGCACTTGCCGTGCGAAGCTCAGCAGATTGTTCACCAGGTCTTTCGTGCGGCGTGCCTGTTCGCGGATCTTTTGCGCGATCGCGTGCGGGCGTCCCCCTGATGCGTTCTCGCCGATCAAAACGTCAGCGTAGCCCAGGATTGCCGTCAGCGGATTGTTGATTTCGTGCGCGGCTCCGGCGGCGAGTTGGCCCAGCGACGCGAGCTTCTCCGACTGCACGAAATGCGATTGCAGCCGGTTCACGTTGGCGAGCGACTCGCGAAGCTCCTGAACCAGGGCGGTGCGCTCGCGGTACACGAGCTGTTGCCGGAAGAAGACAACCGATGCCGCTATGAACAGAGTAGCCAAAGTCGCGGTCAATCGAAACATGCGCACCGGTTGCGGGGCGGCGCTCATGAATACGGCCCAGTACGCCAGCGGCAGCGCAATCAGCAGGATGGACATCGACAAACGCAACGGCCATTGCGTGTCGCGCCGAATTTTTCCTTCCAGCGGCTGCGGATCTAGCTTCAGGCCGCGCGCCAGGATTCCAGTAGTTCCAAACCACACGAAAGTCGCAATGAAGGGAAGCGCGAACAGGCTGCCCGAATATTGTTCAGAGGACGAAACTGCTTGATGTGCCAGCACGTAGCCCACAGCGTAAAGCGATGTCGCGCCGAACAGATTTCCATACACCAGGCGCCAGCCCCCGCGCGATGTAAAGAAGAGAACGCCGAACCCCGCGACCACCAGCAAGTTCTCGATCAGATAGACCTGCAAATCACGCTGGTTGAACAACGAGGAATTCGGCCAGGCATCTTTCCAGGGAAGGGCCGCGAAAATGTAGACGTAGAGCCAGAAAATTGCGAGCAGCGAGAGATCGACCAGCCCGTAGCGGAGCGATTCCCGCATTTTCCGCAGGTGCGGCAGGATAGCGAGGGCTGCCATAAAGGGAATCGTGTGGAGGAAGAAAAGCAGGTCGCCGGGGAAAGGGCTGTGTACGTTTCTGTGACGCACCAGGTCTTCGTAAATCCAGATGAGCTGTCCGCCAAGCCACAGTGTGCAGCCCAGGCCAAGCAACATCCAAAATGCGTTCCGGCGACGATAGGGCGAGGCTGCGTTCAACAGCAGGCAGGAGTTGGCAAAAAGCGCGACGAAAGCTTCGGTCAGATCGCTGACCGTGGAGAGCGCCTGCCCGTGCGGAAGCAGCAGCGAAGCGGCGGCGTAGCCGCCGACAAAGACGGTCCACGCGCATATGATGAATAAGGAAGAACGCGAAAGCTTCATTTGTCCGACGCGCACCTGCAAGCGGACGCACACCCGCTGCGGAAAATTCTAGCGCGCCCCGCGGCAGTTCCTTTGGCAATGTGCCGCTCAGATTCCTAAAATGCACGATCCGCAAAATCGCACCTGGCTCCGTTCGCGTATTCGCCACCGAACGCCGCTGCGTTCCCTCGCCAGCCATTGCGGGCCGGGCTTGATTCGTGGTATCAGGTGAGACAATCAGAGGCGAATTATGAAAGCTGCGGTCGCAGTCCCAGCGCGGCCAGAAGCGAAGTCCCGGCTTTTCGAACGCCTCTTGCCCGTTCAAGCCCACGAAATTCTCTCTGCAGGCCGGCCTCGCCGCGTCTTCGCGAAGCAAGTAGTTACCTATCCGGGTGATCCGGCTACACACTTCTACCTGCTGTGCTCCGGTCGGGCACGATATTTCGTATCGTCCGCCGAAGGGCAGAAAGTCGTGTTCCAGTGGCTTATTCGACCCGGAGATCAGTTCGCGTATGCAACACTGCTCCCGAGCGGTCGAGCCTTGCTTGCCGGTGTCGAAATCCTGGAGAGCGGATCCGTAATAGCTTGGGAACGAGAACGGATTCGAGGGCTCTTCGCGAAATACCCGCAACTGTGGGACAACGCACTGTCGGAGAACTTCGAGTTGTTCGTCAGACTCGTAGCGCACGACATGAGCCTCACCGGTCTCAGCGCTTCGCATCGTCTCCGGCAGGCATTGGTTGATTTGAGCTACGGAATTGGCCGGCCTGTTGCACGCGGCACGGAAGTCGACGTCACGAACGAAGATCTTGCCAGAATGGCAGGCGTCACGATGTTCACCGCCAGCAGGTGTCTCAGCGAGTGGGTCCGTTTGGGCGTCATTGACAAAAAACGTGGCAGCATCGTGTTGCGGTCGGCCGATCGCCTTTTCACACTCCGAACGAAAACGCCATGAAAGTCTCCGTCGCAGCCACCGGGCGGCCCGAAGCAGGATTCAGGTTCTTCGAAGGTCTTTTGCCCGCTCAAATCGACGAAATTGTTCGCGCGGGAAAGCAGCGTCGTTTTTTTGCCAAGCAGGTGGTGACGTATCCCGGTGAACCTGCCACGCACGCGTACCTCTTGTGCTCGGGCAGGGCCCGGCATTTCGCTGTATCCGCCGAAGGCGAGAAGGTTGTTTTCCAATGGCTCATCCGGCCCGGAGATCACTTCGCATACTCGGCCCTGCTTACACAGCAGAGAAGCGTCTTGGCCGGCGTTGAAGTGGTGGAAAGCGGATCGGCGATCGTTTGGGAGCGCGAACGCATCCGCGCGCTCTGCGCGAAATATCCCAGGCTCTGGGAGAATGTTTTGGAAGCGGTTTTCGACGACTTCGTCAGGTTGATCGCGCACGATATGAGCCTCATCGGCCGCAGCGCTTCGCATCGGCTGCGACAGGCGTTGATCGACCTTGGCTACGGGCTTGGACGCGTTGTCGCCGGCGGAATGCACATCGAAGTCACGAACGAAGATCTCGCCAGCATGGCCGGCGTAACAATGTTTACCGCCAGCAGGTGCCTGAGCGACTGGGCTCGCCGTGGCCTTATTAAGAAACGGCGCGGCAGCATACTGCTGCGCTCCCCCGAACGCCTTCTTTCCGCTGAAATTTGAATTTCTGTCCCGGCGGTGCCCTTCCTTGCTTTAGCGCAAGCTCACAGTTGCTATCGCGCAACGACGCTCCAGATCGCGCGTGCCATCCTCACCTGATGTGCTCATGCCTTTTAGCTCATATTCCAGCAGAGGAGGAACGATCGCAGTTCGTATCCGATGTAACCATGAACGCCACAGATGAAACGCAACACCCGTCCCTCAAGACCGATCCGCACGATCCATTGGAGCGGGCCATGGCAGACGCCGCGCACGACGCAATCTTTGCCGTCGACGAACGGGCCAATATCCTGGCCGCAAACCGTTCAGCCCTGGCGATGCTCGGGTATTCCCACGGCGAGCTCACCGGAACCTCCATCACCCAAATCATTTCCCCCAGAGACCGCGAGCGTATCACCAGGCGCCTGACGCGACACCTGCTTGCCGCGGACGCTCATTTCGACTCCAAACCGGCGGAATGCACGGCCCTCCACAAGACCGGCACCGGCGTGCCCATCGAACTCGCCTTACGACAAGTCCGCGGTAAGCGTCCATGGTTCATCGCCGTTATTCGCGACTTGACCGAGAGAAAAAGGAGCGTCGAGGAACTTCAGCAGATTCGCGACGCCTTGCGTCACGCGCAGAAAATGAAGGCGGTCGGACAGCTCTCTGCCGGCCTGGCGCACGATTTCAATAATCTGTTGGCCGTCATCATCGGATTCAGCGATGTCCTGCTCGAGCAGTTCGCCGCTCAGGATTGCGCGCACCATAAAGTGCAGGAGATCAAGAAAGCGGCCAAACGCGCCGCCGCGCTCACCAGCCAACTCATGTCGTTTGCGCGGCAACAGGTCGTCGATCCGCGCGTGCTCGATATTAACGCGGTCGTTTGCGACTCCTGCAAAATGCTCGAGAGTCTGCTCGGAAGGGAAATCGAGCTTGTTTTGCTGCCCAACCCGCGCGTCGGCCATGTTATGGCCGATACGCACCAGATCGAGCAGGTAATCGTCAACCTATCGCTGAACGCGCGCGACGCCATGCCGAAAGGCGGCGTCCTGACAATCGAAACATCGAATCACGAAGTGACTCAAGCCGACGCGGAACGTCGAGCTCCGATGGCTGCGGGTTCCTACGTGAAAATCACCGTGCGCGACACCGGCATCGGCATGGAAGCGGGCGTTCAGGCGCATCTGTTCGAGCCGTTCTTCACGACGAAGGCCCTGGGACAGGGAACCGGCCTTGGACTCGCAACCGTCTATGGAATCGTCAAGCAGAGCGGCGGTTTCATCTGGGTCGACAGCGAACGCGGGCGAGGAACCACTTTCGAGATTTTTCTTCCCCAGCTCAAGGATTCGCCCCAAGCCCAATCGGTCTAGGTTTAGCAACGCCGAGACCTAACGACGACGTAAGGAGGGGACGCGCAGCCCACAGCTATTACGTTTCCGCTTGACGAGCGGCATTCTCTGGAAGTTGTCGCCGCCCGCGGACGGTTGTTGCTGCCCGCGTGCACGCCAGCATCGTTTGCCGCATTCGCTAACGGCCGTGATCCAGGCAGCCTTCCAAAACCAAGAATGGATTGAGTTCACTGCGCGAGGTGAGACAACAAGAACTTCCTGATTCGCAAATCCGACTATCGCTGACTGCAGGACTACGTGCTGGCGGAGGGGGTGGGATTCGAACCGCGCAGCCGCATTGATAAGGCGTAAGTTGCTGACTCTAGGTCGCGCTCCTGGTGTTCCTGCCGCTGGAACCGCCGGAAGCGGGTACAGTTTAGGTACAGGCACCACAGCTTTTCAAGGCGGGTGGTTTCGCTCTGGCTCGCTGGTAACTCCCTGAAAACTAAAGAGCCGGTTCGGTTCGCTCCGGACCGTCTGGGCACGGTTGGCGGCTCATTGGGATAGTGACTGAAAGACCTAATTTGCAACCGCGTGCCTGCCTCATTGCACTGAAGAGATTTCACAGCTCGTAGCATGGACCCGAAAGCCGAAGTGGGTGCCGATTCTCGTGCAGCGCAGGTGCACGTGCAATGGGAAAGATCAAACGCATTTTGATTTCCCAACCGCCCCCGAAATAAGGGCCTCCCTCAGACGCCACACGGTTCCCGACGCACTTCGTCATCGAATCCCTAAGGGCAGAGAAACTGCAGTACTTCTCCGAGGAGGATTCAAACGGTGGAAGGATCTGTATCCTCCTAGACAGTTGTTCGTCCTTCGAAAAGCTGCCGAGCTCGCGCAAATCTGTTCCTCGGATACCATCATTCAGCGACGACTGCAGCTTGCGGTGGCGGCGCTGGAGAGATGGCCGGATATCTGTGTAGATGGGACCGTTTCCACCCGAAACCATTTGAAGCGCTAGCCAACCACAGATATTCGGTGTTGGGCCTGGCGGTTGAAACAAACCTAGCAGCGGAACGAGGGCGTGGAACATTAAAGCGCCGCTTGGTCACTTCACTGACTGCTGCGCGGTGGGCGCATGAGCAGCACGCCGACGGTGCCGAACTCGCCAGTTTTGGCATCCTGCTTTTGCGGATCAACGACAACTTGAACGCATGTCGTTGGCTGGCCAAAGCGTCGAAACTCCTCCCAGCCGATGCAGAGGTTCTTTTTTTTTCGCGGTAGCTATGAAACGGCTCGGGCAGTTTGAACACGCCGCAAATATATTTCGAGGAGCTCTGACGCTCGTTCCGGACTTTCCTGCGGCTTGGTGCGAACTTGGGACCGCGGTGTCAGAGATGAATGATCTTGAGGGTGCCACAGCCACCTACCACCGAACTCTCGAAATAGCGACAAACAATCCCGATGCGTTGTTTAATTTGGGAGTGGTCTGCCTAAAAAAAGCTCAACTAGACAATGCCCTGGCTTGGTTTTGAAAGGCACTCCGGGAGCGTCCGATTGGTCTTGACAGCCCTCCAAATTGAAGTTGGCCAAGTGGCCGACTTTCCGAGTCCGTGCTGGTGTGGGCAGCAGTGGTCAGCGAAATCCCGCGTCAGCGGTGAAGATTGTTGCGCGGGCAAGGATTTGTTCTTCGAGAACGCCTTGCGCCGCAAACGGTTCCAGTGCGGCTGTTACTTCCGCTTCGAATGCTGCCCGCCGGTTCCCGAGCTTCGCCGGAGAGGTATTCGACTTCGAAAGCGATCGACCGATCAAATCTGAAATCGCGACTTCACGAGTTTCGACGATCTCAACGATATCTGCTTGTTCAAAGCGTGACCCAGCGAACCACCCCATCGGATCGAGGGCATACCGTGCTTCGATGGCTTTGTCGGCGTCGGAAACGTAAGAACGGCAGAGGTCACTGTAGGCCTTCACCCACGGAGCGCCCGGGTGCTCCACGCTGGACGCACGACAGACAACAACCCGGCCGGAGGCTGATACAATTCGTTCCAGAACGAGCAGGGCCACATTCCGGTCCAGCCAGTGGAGAGCCCGACCTATAGTAACGATGTCAAACCTGTCGGCGGGCGTGAATTCCTCAATCCGGCCCGCGACAAAAGAAACCGGAAGTGCCGTTGATGCCGCTGCAGTCCTTGCGGCGTCGATCATAGCCCGCTCTGGATCAAGCCCTAAGGCACGCCCGACAAAACCAGCAAAGCCAATCGTAAGTACCCCGGGGCCACAGCCGACGTCGAGCAGCGACTCTCTTCCCCGCAAGTCGAGCCGCATCGCTAGGGTCTTGAAAAACGTCGCGGGATACGGCTCCCGGTACCTCGAATAAAAAGCGACCGTTGAAGCGAATCGTCCCATTTTTTTCGGGGGCAAGTTTACACCGTCCGGCAGTCATGCCATACAGCTCAAGTGCTAGAGGACTGCCAAAATCGGGTCTCAATCGCAACTTACATGGACATCACTACTTGCCCTTGAACCTCGAACTGCGAACCGATTTGCTCAAACTGGCAAAAGGAAAACGCTCTTCGCTCTTCGTTCGTACAGTCAATGATTTCGGCACTCTTCCAATCCTATGCGTGCACGTCGCCGCCGCTTAAACCCGCATGAGCACTGAGGCCGACGGACAGCGAGGCCGCACGACCCTGTTAAAAAAGGAGAGGCGAGTCAATCCCGAAGCAGATAGAGGACGGAACGCTTACTGCGAGAGTCCTTGAAATGCACACTCGATGAGGTATATATATTTTGTCCCCATTCATATGGACATTACGTTGGTGCAGATACGTGCCTTCCTGACGGTTGCCCGTCTAAAAAGCTTCACTGTGGCTGCGCGCGTTCTGCATATTTCTCAACCTGCCCTCACCGTGCAAATCCAGCAGCTCGAGGCGGTACTGAATCTACGCCTGCTGGACCGGAATACACACTCCGTCTCCCTCACTCCGGCCGGACACCGGTTGCTTCCAAAGCTTCGTTCCATTCTGTACGAATTGGAGGCCGTCCTAGCTAGCGGACGAGACCTCGCGGCGCCTAGTCACGGAATTGTTGGCCTTGCGTGTATTCCATCAATCGCTTCAACTTGGCTTCCTGATGCAATCGCCTGTTTCAGGAACGAACATCCGCAGGCATCGTTTGATCTCCGAGACACGAACGGACGCCGTGTTATCCCATTGGTTCGGTCTGGCGAAGTCGAAATTGGAATCACTAATTCGAGTGAGAAGTGCTCGGACCTCGACGAGATCGAGCTGTGCCGGGAGCGGATGCGCGTTATTTTTCCGAAGTCGCATCCGATCGCCGATCTGCAAGAGATACCCCTCGATCGTATCGCCGATTACCCGCTCATACTCCTTGATACGGAGCTAAATTCGAGAGTTCTACTGGATTCAGAGTTTTCGGCGTTGGGCAGGCGCGTGCACCCGGTTTGCGAAGTCGCACTGCCTTCGGCGGCAATCGGCATGGTCCGTGCAGGACTCGGAATTGCGTTGCTAGCGCCCTTCGTCATCATGGCGAACCACCTTGAAACCTATCCGGAATTACGGCATCGCCCGATCGATAATTCCCATCTTGTCCTATGCATTCGAGTCATCTACAAAAAAGACCTTTCTCTTTCGCCTTTTGCACAAGCATTCCTCGACCTGTTGCGTGAATCAGCCCGGGAAATAGCTCGAAAGCTGCTTGTTCTTGATCAATGCAGTCCACTGGAAACCACCCACCTGGCTCCGACGTAACCGCCTTCGCAGAAGTGGACGGCCCTCAGCATCCGCACCATGAACTTGGAAGATCTGTTTCGCGAGGTCAAGACCGACAGTTGCAACTTTCATGGGAGTCCCTCCCTGGACTGCGACGAAGCTTATCGCTTGCCGCAAGAATCGGGGTGGGTCCATTCCATTAGGTCACGCCTGCAAGGCCAGTTCACAAATCCTTTTTGTTATAGTCTGGCATTATAACCGCGATAATGAATTACAAATTCCCCTCCAGCATCAATCCGTTATAGACACATCCGTCTAGGGAGTGCTGCCGTTTAGCGTCCGATGAGTTGCGAGCAGCAGAAGCGGACCGACGACACTAGAATTTGGTTCCGCCGTTCGACTCCATTGCTCGGAGAAGTCATCTTGCTGGCTAGGGAGACTAGAGATGTGGGAATGCAGAGAGAGACATTGTCGCGTTATCGCTTTCCTGGGATTGCTTTGCTTGGCTGTGGCGCTCGGCCAGTCAGTTTACGGCCAAGTTGTTGGAGCGACCCTTTCAGGTACCGTCGCTGATTCGTCTGGAGCGGTCATTCCCGGCGCCCAGATTACAATTAAAAACAACGCGACGAATGTCACTCGCGTCGTTGTGAGTGACAAATCAGGTTTCTACACTGCTCCGAACCTGGCAGCTGGAAGTTATGACGTCAGCTCGTCAGCGGCAGGATTCCCCACTTTAGTGCGAAAAGACATCACCCTTACAGTGGGCGGCGCCCAAGTTCTCGACATTACTCTCCAGGTAGGGCAAGTCACGCAAACAGTCCAAGTCACCGGAGGAGCGCCAACGGTGCAATTGGCCTCGTCGACGATCAGTGCCGAGGTCAACTCGACGACGATGAGACAGTTGCCTCTAAACGGCCGTGACTGGACACAGCTTGCAACGCTCCAGCCGGGGGTTACGGCATCCCGAACCCAAGCTTCGGCCAATGCAAGCGCGAACCGCGGCAATCGGGGTTTTGGAAACGAACTAACGGACGACGGTCACCGGCCCGCAGAGAACAATTATCGGGTTGATGGGATAAACATCAACGACTACATCAATTCGGCCCCGGGCAGCGTGTTGGGGCTGAATCTCGGCGTGGATGCGATCGAGGAGTTCTCCGTTCTGACAGACAATTACGGCGCAGAATATGGGCGCGGTTCGGGTGCCATTATCAATGCGATTACGAGATCCGGTACCAATGAATTTCATGGCGATGCATATTGGTTCCTGCGCGACGAGGATTTCGACGCCCGCAATTTCTTCGACCCGGCACACATCCCGCCATTTCACCGCAACGATTTCGGCTTCTCTGCCGGAGCCCCGATCGTAAAAAACAAAACCTTCATTTTTGGCAACTTTGAAGGTGTTCGGCAGTCTTTGAGTAGTACGTTTAAAGACATCGTGCCTTCCCAGGACGCCCGCAACGGCATTATTCATAACTCCGATGGGACAACAACCAACATTGCGGTTGATCCGGCAGTACAGCCTTATCTTGCTTTTTGGCCGGAGCCACTCCCAAGTAACTTGATTGCCCCGGGGAATACCGGGTTCGTTACACTGGCGGGGTTGTCGACAGCGTCGGAGAACTACGCCACACTGAAGGTCGACCACCACATCTCCGATAGTGACAGCTTGTCAGGCAGCTATTTTTTCGATCGTAATCCTGTAGATTCTCCCGACGCCCTAGCAGCTTGTTGAAAAACCCACTCCTTGTGCAACTTTAATTGAAAGAACTCGTCTGAAGTGAAGAAGGTCAAGGAGACGAGCGAATGCGCGGAGACGATAACCAGCAGGAAGG